>NZ_JAGYWT010000854.1:0-569 GCF_019279095.1 Microbacterium sp. BF1
ACGCAGTTGCGTGAGCGCCGGGGACAGTGACCTCGGTCTGACCTAGAAGAAGCCGCCGCGAGTGATCGCGGCGGCTTCTTCCGTATCCGGAGACCGTGCTCAGCGGCAGCCCGCCGCTGCGTCGATGTAGTTCTGCGGAGGGTATCCGTATGCCCAGACCCCGTTGGCATCGTCGGTGTAGCCCATGCTGATGGCCCAGGCGGTCGCCCACTTCTCGATGCTGTCCTGCGTTGAGGAGTCGTACATGCTCTGACACTTGACACTGATCGCATGCCCGACCTCGTGTGCGACGAGCGCCTTGCTCCGGACGCCCGGCCACTGCTCGGCAACCGAGTTCGAGAGTGCGATGGTCGCCCGCCCCTTCTCTCCCCACCACCAGGTCGTATAGCCGCCCATGCTGCCGTCGTAGCCGGCGCCGCTGACCACCGGCGCCCAGTCGAAACGAAGTCGTACGGGTCGCTCGAGATCTTCACCGATGTCGACCTGGCCATCGATCGCGGTTCCAAGGTGGTCGTGCTCGGTCTCAACGGTGCGGGCAAGACCACGCTGTTGCGCATGCTCGCCGGTGT
>NZ_JAGYWT010000855.1:0-569 GCF_019279095.1 Microbacterium sp. BF1
CGCCGTCGTCGCGGTGGAGGCGGGCGCGCGCATCCTCACCGTCGTCGATGCGCACTGGCCCGTCGCACTCCAGATGCAGCTGATCGTCACGACCGGAGCGGCCGCCGTCATCACGGATGTTCCGACGATCCGGGCCGCTCTGCATTCGGCCGGATGGTCGGGACTCGTCGTCGGACTCGACGATCTCGCACGAACCCCCTCCCTCGCCTCGACCCACGCAGAAGCAGCGGCCGACGATGCGCCGTTCCTGATGCTCACGTCTTCGGGGACGACGGGCACGCCGAAGGCCTTCCTCAAGACGCGCAGGCAATACGCGGCGAACATCGACGTCTCCCGCGACCACCTGGGCGCGAGAGACCGGGTGGCGACCTTCGCCCCCGGCCCGATGTCGTACAGCCTGACCCTGTACACGCTGTTCGAGGTGCTCGCCACGGGCGGTCGAATGCATGTCGCCGACCGCCTCGACGAGCTCTGGCTCAGCTCGCGGGTGCACGACGAGCGCATCACACGCCTGGTCGCGGTTCCTGCGGCGGTGACGGCTCTCACCGACGCGGCGCGGCGCCACCCGG
>NZ_JAGYWT010000856.1:0-569 GCF_019279095.1 Microbacterium sp. BF1
GCTGCGCGACTGGGCGGTCCATCATGGTGCGACGCTGGGCGCGCCGCGCTATGCCGCGACGGCCACGCTCGAGCTGTGGGCCCCCGAGGCCGAAGTCCCCCGGCTCGTCGACGATCTGGCCGCGGCATCCGCGGGTGCGATCGCGCCTGTCCTCGGTGTCGAGCGCATCGTCGACGTGCCCGCCTGACACCGACGGGCATCGGCGAAACCACAACGAACGACGGATATCCTGGATGCCGCGGTCGCGGAGGGAGAGCGATGTTCGACAGTCCGCTCTCGGCCTCGGCCTACGAGATCCTCGGGGTCGCCCCCTCCGTCGACGACGCCGAGCTGCGCCGCGCCTACCGTCTGCGGCTGCGCCAGACGCACCCGGACACCGGTGGCGACGCCGCGATCTTCATCCAGGTGCAGCGCGCGTGGGAGCTGGTCGGCACCGTCGAGAGCCGTGCCGCCTACGACCGCCGCTCAGGTGTGGCGTCAGCGGCGACACCCGACGCCGACACCGGGTGGAGCGGATGGCGGCCTCAGGCAGCGCGTACCGACACCCGTCCGCGCGCCCGCTCCTACGG
>NZ_JAGYWT010000857.1:0-567 GCF_019279095.1 Microbacterium sp. BF1
TAACCACCCCCGCCGACGCGGGCGGCGCGTCCTCCACAGGCGAGGGGCGTCGCGTGCCCCGAGGAGACGGCGCACCGACTCGTCGCCCGGGAGCGACCAGGGCGCTTCCGGCGGGCGTAGGTTGGAGGCACCCCGTTCGAAGGAGCACCCGATGACCGACATCACCGTGACCCGCAACGACGAAGAATCGCGCTACGAGCTCCGCTCCGACGACGTGCTCGCGGGCTTCGCGGCGTTCGATCTGCGCCCCGGATCCATCCGCTTCACCCACACCGAGATCGACCCGGCATTCCAGGGGCAGGGACTGGCGGGAAAGCTCGCATCGGCCGCTCTGGCGGATGCGGCGGAGCGTGGTGATGCGATCGTGCCGCTGTGCCCGTACATCGCGAAGTACCTCGAGACCCACGAGGTGCCGGGCGCGGAGATCCGCTGGCTGAAGCCCCCGTCCGCCCCCGCCGGATCCGCAGGTGAGGACCCGACGGGCCGAGCGGAATGATCGGGCAGCGCCGCCTTATCCTCGAACCCCGTGAAGTGCCGCTCGGCGGGGTACGCGGCATGAACGTGCTG
>NZ_JAGYWT010000858.1:0-567 GCF_019279095.1 Microbacterium sp. BF1
GGCCGGCCAGGGGTTGAGCGGTGCCGGTGAGGAACGCCGCGACCGACCCGGCACCGCGCAGCAGCAGCGTGAGCGCGAACACCCCGATCAGTCCGATCATGGCGGCGTTGGTCAGCTCGTCACCGAAGGAGCCGGTCTGCCTGCCCGGTGCCGGGGCACTCATGACAGGCTCCGCACGACGAACGTGCCCGAGACCCTGCCCACGAGCACAACCTCGTCGCCGGGGTCGACATGGTCACAGGCCAGGTCGATGAGCGCGCGGGCGGTGCCAGTCGGGGCGGCGTCGGTGTGCCTGATGATGTGGCACACAGCAATGTCCTCACCGGGCACGAAGCCATCCCCGGTCACTTCCAGCAGCCGGGGCGCATCCGCAGGTTCGGGTTCCGGCGGGGCCGGAGCGGGGGTGTTCTTGCGGGCGGTGGCGGTGATGATGTCGGTGAACGTCGAGCCATCGGCCTCGGTGACCTCGACTCGTGCCGGAATCATCCGCTCGGCGGTGACCTGATCGACAATCCGCGCGAACGAGCCGCGCCGCCATGCGCCCTCGGCGACCGGCGGGGCGAGGGG
>NZ_JAGYWT010000859.1:0-566 GCF_019279095.1 Microbacterium sp. BF1
GCGTGGCCATCACGGGCCGCCGGATCTCCCCGCCGCTGTTCGAGTCGATGGAGCTGCTGGGCAAGGAGGAGTCGCTTCGTCGTCTGCGCTCCCTGTCGGCGTTCCTCGCCAGCTGAGGCGCGACGCGCCCGGGCGGCGGATCACGGCCCACCGGTTTTGGTGTTCCGCCGCCGCTCGGGTAGGCTTGATTCTCGGTGCGAGGCTCAGGTTTCGCCCTTGGGGTATGGTGTAATTGGCAACACGACGGTTTCTGGTTCCGTTATTCTTGGTTCGAGTCCAGGTACCCCAGCAAGTCGAAAACCCCCGCTCAGGCGGGGGTTTCGTCGTTTCCGGACCAGTATCGCCAGAGCAGTTCGGCTGCGTGTCCACCGCGACGACGAAAGCCCCCTGCATCCCGTGTCAGCACAGGATGCAGAGGGCTCTCGTGATGGCGCGTCAGGCCGAGCGGCGGCGCAGGTGGAGCAGCCACGTGCCCGCGGCCAGCAGAGTGAGGGCAAGGCCCGTCCAGACCCAGCCGATCGTGCCGTCTGCGCCGGTCGTCGCCAGGGGGTCGGGAGAGCTGTCGG
>NZ_JAGYWT010000086.1:0-7335 GCF_019279095.1 Microbacterium sp. BF1
GCAGTCGATGCCACCAATAGCGCCATCGTCGATGGATTGCGCGTACCGGTGCGGTTCGCGTATGGCGATCAGCTCGACCGGCTCGGAGTTCCCGAAGACTCCCCGATTCCCGGCGGGCTCGCCTGGGTCACGGTCGGTTCGCCGGGTCGGTCACCGTCGACGAGGAAGCCGAGCAGATCATCGCGAACGGCACCCGCATCCAGGTGATCTACTCCGACGACCCCGCGACCATCGACTACACCGCCCACGGCATCCACGCAGCGATCGTCGTCGACAACACCGGGCGCTGGCGCGACGAAGCCGGCCTCTCGCAGCACCTGCGTTCGAAGGGCGTCGCCCGTGTGCTGCTCACCGCGCCGGGGAAGAGCCCTCTCAAGAACATCGTCCACGGGATCAACGACGATACGATCGCCGATACCGACCGCATCCTCTCGGCCGCATCCTGCACGACCAACGCCATCACGCCCGTGCTCGCGGCGATCGACGAGGCGTACGGAGTCGTCAAGGGGCACGTCGAGACCGTGCACTCGTTCACGAACGACCAGAACCTGATCGACAACTTCCACAAGGGCGACCGTCGCGGACGCTCGGCGGTGCTCAACATGGTCACCGCACGCCGCGGTCGTGGCGCATCCTCGACGCCGTGATCGCGGTGGTCATGGTCACGATCGCGATCAGCCTCGTGCTGCCCGTCCTGGGGGGCTGATCGGCTTCATGCGCCGTCGATCTGGGCGAGCCGAGCACGGACGAGGCGTTCGAGGACCTCGCTCGGAATCGGGTGCTCGGGCTGGAACCGGATGGTCCCCTTATCCACGCTGACCCCGGGATACCCGTCGAGAACGTCTGCGACAGCGGCGACGGCATCCGGGCTGAACGGGTAGATCCCGATGTGCTTCTTGGCGCGCATCACCGAGAGCAACGGCTTGCCGCCGTGCACGAGCGCGGGCATGCCATACCCCTTGCCCTGCTCCGCATCCGGCGCCTCTCGGCGCGCAACGGCATAGACACGATCGATCGCGTCACGATCAGCGGCAGCGAGGTCTGCGAGGTAGTCGTCGATGGTTCCCACGAGGGCATCCTGTCACCGATCCGCGCACGGGGCGAGGGTCAGCGGGATTCAGGCGCCGTCGAGCGGACGCATGATGCGGGTGAGGAACCGCTGCGTGCGCTCATGCTGCGGGGCGCTGAAGAGCGCGACCGGCGTCCCCTGCTCGACCACCACGCCGCCGTCCATGAACAGCACATGATCGGCGGCCTCTCGGGCGAAGCTCAGCTCGTGGGTGACGACCGCCATGGTCCAGTTCTCGTCGGCGAGTTCTTTGATGACGAGCAGCACCTCCCCCACTAGCTCGGGATCGAGCGCACTGGTCGGCTCGTCGAACAGCAGCAGATCAGGCTTGAGGGCGAGCGCGCGCACGATGCCGACACGCTGCTGCTGCCCGCCCGAGAGCTGATGCGGACGGGCATCGGCCTTGTCGGCCAGACCTACGCGATCGAGCAGCGCGAGTGCCTCGGCCACGACCTCGGCCTTCGGTCGACCCTGAACCCGCCACGGCCCTTCGATGACGTTCTCGAGGACGGTGAGGTGCGGGAAGAGGTTGTGGTGCTGGAACACCATCGCCGAGCGGTCGCGCAGTGCGAGCCGCTTCTGCTTCTGCACGCGGGCCGAGGGCTTCGCCTCCGGGGCGAAGTCGATCTCGGGGCCGCCGTCGACGACGATGGTGCCGGCATCCGGTGTCTCGAGGCCGTTGAGAGCACGCAGCACTGTGGTCTTTCCCGAACCGCTGGGCCCGATGAGCACGACGACCTCGCCGCGGTACAGCGTCAGGTCGATGCCGCGGAGCACCTCGTTGTCGCCGAAGCTCTTGCGCAGGCCACGGGCGGTGAGCAGAGCCTCTGAAGTGTTGTCAGTGCGCGACACGGCTGTCGAGCCTCCTCTCGAGAGCGCTCTGGCCGAACGACAGCACCAGGCAGAACACCCAGTAGACCAGCGCGGCGGCGAGGTAGAGCACCATGAACTCGTAGGTGGTCGAGGCGATCTGCTGCGCCACCTTGAACAGTTCGGTCACGAGGATCAGCGACGTGAGAGAGGTGTCCTTCACCAGCGAGATGAACGTGTTCGACAGCGGGGGAACCGACACGCGCGCCGCCTGCGGCAGGATGATGCGGGTGAGCGTGCGGGTGCGGTTCATGCCCACCGTGTACGCAGCCTCCCACTGCCCCTGCGGGACCGACAAGATGGCGGCGCGGACGACCTCGGCACCGTAACCGCCGACGTTGAGCGACAGCGCGATGATGGCACTCGGCCACGGGTCGATCGTGATCCCGATCGACGGCATGCCGTAGAAGATCACGAACAGCTGCACCAGCAGCGGCGTCCCGCGGATCACGGAGATGTAGAACCGGGCGACGCCCGAGAGGATCGGGTTCACCGAGATCCGCATCAGAGCGATGCCGACGGCGATGAGCAGCCCCAGGGCGAACGACGCCAGCGCGAGCGGCACCGTCGCCGTCAGACCCGCCCAGGCGATCGGCCCGAGCGCGTCCAGGAACAGCTGCCAGGGACTCTCCATCGGCTACTGGGAGACGTCTTCGCCGAAGTACTTCTTGCTGATCTCGGCCAGCGTGCCATCCGCACGCAACTCGTCGAGAGCAGCGTCAACCGCCGTGACGAGGGCTTCCTTGTCCTTGGCGAAGGCGAACGCCTGCTCGCCCGCCTCATCGGTCTCCGCCGCGATCTTCAGACCGGTCGGGCTGTTGGTCGTCTCGTAGTCGAGGAACGTGAGCTTGTCGTTGATGGTCGCATCGACCCGTCCCTGGCGCAGGAGCTCGACGGCCTGTGCCCAGCCCTCGACACCCTCGACCGTGGCGCCCGACTCGGCGGCGAGGTCGTTCCAGTTGCTCGTGAGCGACTGCGCGGTGGTCTTGCCGTCGAGGTCGGCGAACGACGAGATCGTGTCGTCGTCGTCGGCCACGACGATCACGCCGGGAGAGACGGTGTACGGCGTGCTGAAGAGGTACTTCGCCTCACGCTCGTCGTTGATCGTGACCTGGTTGGCGATCACGTCGAACCGACCGGCGTCGAGACCCGCGAAGATCGCGTCCCACTGGGTCTCTTCGAACTTCACCTCGAGGCCGAGCTTGTCGGCGACGGCTTCGATGATCTCCACGTCGTATCCGGTCAGCTCGCCGGCGCCGTTGTCGCCGTGGAAGCTGAAGGGACGGTAGGTACCCTCGGTCCCGACCGTGAGCGTGCCGTCCTTCGCGAGCCCGAACTCCGAGCTCGCGGAGCTCTCGCCGCTGCCCGCAGTGCTCTCAGATGTGCTCGACCCGCTGCAGGCGGTCAGAGCCGCGGCGGCGACGACGAGTGCGGTGACGGCGATGAGACGACGGGACATGAACCCTCCTGGGGTGTGAAGCGCGGTGCGAGTTTACGCGACCGTCGCGGGAACTCCCCCACAGTACGTGGCACGGGGCGTTTCGCCGCATCCGATGACGTTTCGTTTCGCAGGAGCTCGGAAGACGCAAAAACGCCCCCGGGAGAACCCGGGGGCGTTTGTGCGAGTCAGACTCAGATGGAGTTGACGTCCAGCGGGATGCCGGGGCCGAACGTGGTCGACACCGCACCCTTCTGGATGTAACGGCCCTTCGAGCTCGACGGCTTGAGGCGGACGATCTCCTCGAGCGCTGCGCCGATGTTCTCGTTCAGCTGCTCAGCGGTGAAGGAGGCCTTGCCGACGACGAAGTGCACGTTGGCGTGCTTGTCGACGCGGAACTCGATCTTTCCGCCCTTGATCTCCTCGACGGCCTTGGCCGGGTTCGGGGTCACGGTGCCGGTCTTCGGGTTCGGCATCAGACCACGCGGTCCGAGCACCTTTCCGAGACGACCGACCTGGCCCATGAGCTCCGGGGTGGAGACGGCGGCGTCGAAGTTGGTCCAGCCATCGGCGACCTTCTGGATGAGCTCGGCGCCGCCGACCTCATCTGCACCTGCGGCGATCGCTGCCTCGGCCGCGGGGCCGGTGGCGAAGACGATGACGCGGGCGGTCTTACCGGTGCCGTGGGGCAGGATGACGGTGCCGCGCACCATCTGGTCTGCCTTGCGGGGGTCGACGGCGAGCTTCAGCGCGACCTCGACGGTCGAGTCGAACTTCGACGATCCGGTCTCCTTCGCGAGCGCGACGGCCTCGGTCGGAGTGTAGAAACGGTCTGCCTCGATCTTCTCGGCGGCAGCCTTGTAAGCCTTGGACTTGGTAGCCATGATTATTCTCCTCAGCCCTCGACCGTGATGCCCATGGAACGGGCGGTGCCGGCGATGATCGAGATCGCGGCCTCGATGTCGTTGGCGTTCAGGTCAGCCTGCTTGGTCTCGGCGATCTGGCGGACCTGGTCCTTGGTGATCTTCGCGACCTTGACGGTGTGCGGGGTCGCGGAGCCCTTGGGGACGCCAGCGGCCTTCTTGATGAGCTCCGCGGCAGGCGGGGTCTTCAGGACGAACGTGAAGCTGCGATCCTCGTAGACGGTGATCTCCACGGGGATGACGTTGCCGCGCTGCGACTCGGTCGCGGCGTTGTACGCCTTGCAGAACTCCATGATGTTGACGCCATGCTGACCGAGCGCGGGGCCGATCGGCGGCGCCGGGTTGGCTGCACCGGCGTTGATCTGAAGCTTGATCAGTCCGGTCACCTTCTTCTTCGGTGCCATTCTCTTTCCTTTCATCGAATCGGATGCCGGAGCACCCGCTTCTCCCACAGATCCGGCGTTTCCGGACCGTGGTCGTCTGCGCGCACGCCGAAGCGCCGCACAAACCACACAAGTCTACCCGATCGGGAGACCGTTCGCCGCCGAAGGCCACCGAGCGTGCGGGCGATGCCGGCGGTGATGCGAGAACGGCCGCCCCGAAAGGGACGGCCGTTCTCGTGAGGAGGGGTGTCAGATCATCTTGGTGACCTGGTCGAACGACAGCTCGACCGGGGTCTCGCGCTCGAAGAGGGAGACGAGCACCGTGAGCTTGCCGCTCTCGGGCTTGATCTCGCTGATCGAACCGGGAAGACCCGCGAACGAGCCCTCCTTGATCGTGATGGTCTCGCCAACCTCGAAGTCGACCTCGGCCGGGAGCGGACGAGCGACGGCGAGGCCGCCCTTCGACGCGATGTTCTTGGCGGTGGGGACGTCCTTGACCTCAACGAGCGACTTCAGCATGTTGAAGGCCTCTTCGAAGCGCAGCGGCGTCGGGTTGTGGGCGTTGCCCACGAAGCCGGTGACGCCCGGAGTGTGGCGGACGACCGACCAGGTGTCTTCCGTGAGCTCCATGCGCACCAGCACGTAGCCGGGGATGCGCACGCGGGTGACCATCTTGCGCTGGCCGTTCTTGATCTCGACCACGTCTTCCATCGGGACCTCGATCTGGTAGATCTCGTCCTCGACCTCGAGCGTCGACTTGCGCTGCTCGATGTTGGCCTTCACCTTGCGCTCGAAACCGGCGTAGGAGTGGATGACGTACCACTTGCCCGGGAGCATGCGGAGGTCCATGCGGAAGGCCTCGTAGGGGTCTTCCTCGGCATCCTCGTCGTCTTCGTCCGTCGAGGAGTCCTCGTCGCCCTGCACGTCATCGGCACCGAGCTCGGGGCCGTCGTACGGGGTGACCTCTTCGGCCGCCGCAGCATCCAGCTCGGCGACTTCTTCGGCCACAGATTCGTTGAGGACCTCAGCGGCAGCCTCAGACTCAGCCGCTTCGTCCAGGTTGAGAGCGTCGTTCACGATCGCGTCCGCCTCCGGGTCGTCGATGTCGATGTCGGTGTCAACCGTGTCATCCTCTTCGCCGTCCTCGTCTTCGACGTGGACCGCGACGTGCTCAGCCGGGGTGACCGAGAGCTCTTCCTCAGCGAGCACGTTGCCCTCCTGGGCTTCGTCTTCCTCGCTGGACTGCTCTGCGGCGGTCGCCCAGTCGGCGTCGTCGGAATATCGTTCAGACACGTTGTTTCTTCTCCATAGCTGCGGGGTGAGCCGCGGGGGTCATCAGCCAGGGATTCCGAACACCCAGTGCGTCACGAACGCGAACAGCGTGTCCAAGCCGTAGACGATGCCCATGACGATCAGAACGAAGACGAGCACCACCCCGGTGAACTTGAACAGCTCCTTGCGAGTCGGGGTGACGACCTTGCGGAGCTCGGCGATGACCTGGCGGATGAACAGGGCGATGCTCCCGAAGAACCGGGAGAAGGGGTTGCCCGTCTTCTCGCGGGTGGCGCCGGCCGCGACGACCTCGCCGCGCGGTTCGTCCTGATCCATCCTGAATGTACCTTTCGTGTGTCAGCGTTGCGCTGACGCGCAGGGCGGACAGGAATCGAACCTGCAACCTGCGGTTTTGGAGACCGCTGCTCTGCCAATTGAGCTACCGCCCTAGAGACCGGGAGGTCTCGGGGTGTTCTCTCCACTCTGCCACCGTGACCGTGATCGGAAGACCCCAGGCATGGCGAAAGAATGCAGACAACAACTGCCCCTCAAGCATACGGCATCGATCCGGTGGTGCCGAACCGGGATCGCGTTGGCGTGTTCTTGTTAGGCTCAGCGAGCGTATGCAGGAGGAGGGAGCGCCGGTGAGCGCTGAAGTGCAGCAGTTCCAGGTGGATCTGCGCGGAGTCGTCGATCTGCTCAGCCGGCACATCTACTCCAGCCCTCGGGTGTACCTGCGGGAGCTGCTGCAGAACGCCCGCGATGCGATCACCGCCCGCCGCGAGGTCGACGGCGGCGGGGGACGCATCCGCATCACCCCATTGACCGCGGAGAGCGGCGAGTTCGTGCTGCGCGACGACGGCGTGGGCTTGACCCTCACGGAGGTCGCCGATCTGCTGGCGACCGTCGGCCGCAGCTCCAAGCGCGATATCTTCGATCTCCCGCGCAGCGACTACCTCGGCCAGTTCGGCATCGGCCTGCTGAGCTGCTTCATGGTCGCCGACACGATCGTCATCCGCTCCCGCAGCGCCCGCGGCGGCGCCTCGGTGGAGTGGACGGGCAGCGCGGACGGCACGTTCCAGGTGGCCGAGATCGACGAGGAGCTGCCGATCGGCACCAGCGTGCACCTCGTCCCGCGCTTCGACGCCGACGAGCTGCTGCGCCCCGCGGCGGTGCACGAGCTGGCGACGACGTTCGGTGAGTTCCTCCCGGTGCGCGTGACGATCGACACCGCAGCCGGAGACATCGACATCACCAGGGATGCGCCGTTCCTCGACGCGGCAGAGGATCCCGAGGCGGCCGTGGGCTACGGGCGGGACCTCCTCGGTGCGAGTCCGCTCGACGTGATCGAGCTGAACGAGCCCGCCACGGGCACCCGCG
>NZ_JAGYWT010000860.1:0-566 GCF_019279095.1 Microbacterium sp. BF1
ATCCCCAATATACTAACATTGAGAGAAAAGCAACTAAAATCCAACCCCAATTTAGCTGTTGAAGCTCTCTCCAAACTTCGGTAAAAGATAACTTGCGAAATTCCCAAATAAAGATACCTACACCAATGGCTAAAACAATACCTAAAAAATATCTATTTTTTTTACTCATACAACATCTCCTTCAGCAGGCTCTTAGCCGAATAAAAAACTAAGAAACTTTAGCTATACAAGAGTATAGCTTGAGCCTTATAAGTATACCATTTTTTTTGTTGTTAGTTTAGTATTGTTTCTAATTATTAGAGTTTAATTTATAGCTCTGAATGGATGAAAAGTATTCATTTTCAAAAAATTCTTAGCATAGTCCCTTTTTTTAAATTTTTTTAAGCTGTTATTTTTACTATTTTTTTTAAAAGTTATCTCATGTGACTGCTTAATAACCTAATTAAAGCTAAAATAAACTATTTCTTTTTTATAAAATTAAGACATTTGAAAAAAGTTGTTATTGTAATGTCTAATGATAGTTTCAAGATAAAGTAGAAATACATTTTTTGTAATATTTTAATGTT
>NZ_JAGYWT010000861.1:0-563 GCF_019279095.1 Microbacterium sp. BF1
GGTGCAGGCGATCCACGGCGACCTCACCGACGACAACGTGATGGGGACGCGGGGCGACGATTCCCGTCTGCATCCGCACACGGTCCTCGATCTGGGCGATCTCGGACTCGGATGGCGCGTGGCCGAGCTCGCGGTGTGCGCATCGTCGATGCTGCACCACGAGCCGGAGCGGCCGCTGCGCGTGATCGAGACGATCGCCGCCTTCCACCGGGATGCCCCGCTGAGCGTGGCGGAGGCCAGAGCGGTCTGGCCTCTCGTGGTGCTGCGCGCCGCGCTGCTGGTGGCGAGCGGGTGGCGTCAGCTCGAGATCGACGGCGACAACGACTACGCACGGGAGCGGATCGCGGGCGAGCAGGCGATCTTCGACGCCGCGACCCTGCTGCCGCTGGTCGAGATGACCGAGCACGTGCTAGTCGCGGTCGGAATCGACGAAGGCGGCTTCGATGCGGCGGATCTGGCGGCGGAGGCGGAGGTCGCCCCGCTCGCCTCGCTGCTGCCGGATCTCACCGGCCGCGTCGCCGTGATCGATCCCGGAGTCGAGTCCGCAGCCCTCGACGGCGGGC
>NZ_JAGYWT010000862.1:0-560 GCF_019279095.1 Microbacterium sp. BF1
TGCGGAACCTGCCGGTCTTCAGAGCGCGCGCGGCGGAGTTCGGCCGGTAGCCGAGCCGGTCCATGGCCGCGAGCACCTTGTCGCGGGTGACCGGACGCACGATGTCCATGCCGTTGGCGACGCGAGAGACGGTCTGCGCCGAGACCCCGGCCTCACGTGCGACGTCGATGATCGACGGCGCGCGCCACACGCGCGCGTCCTCCGGCTGCTCTACCACTGACCCTCCCGGCGTCCCCCTGAACGATACCAATCCGCGGTCGCGCCCCCGTCCCCGGCCTTCCCTCCGGCCCTCACCCACCCACCTCCGAAACCGGTGGGGTGGTGGACAGCGGTGGGGTGGGGTGAGGGCGGGCGGCGAGGTGCACATCTGAGCACAGCCACCCCGCAAAGCGAGCGCTTCACTAGCGTGAGAAGGACGGCGACTCGGCCGTGACCCGGAGGTGAACATGTCGAACCTGGCTGCTGTGATGCCCGAACTCGGGCGCATCGAGGTGCAGGAGGTGCCGTCGCGCGAACCGGGGCCGCGCGAGGTGCGCGTGCGCGTGCGCGCCGTCGGCGTC
>NZ_JAGYWT010000863.1:0-559 GCF_019279095.1 Microbacterium sp. BF1
GCCGTGCATGCCGTCGTCGCCGCCGTGGCCCTTCTCGTCGCGCTCGCGCTGCCCGACACCGAGGTGCGCCAGACGCTGATGCTTCTCGCGCTCGCCTGCGCTGCCATCGTCCTCGTCAACCTGATCCCGTTCGTGCGGTTCGACGGGTACATCGCCCTCATGAGCGCGCTGGATGAGCCCAACCTGAGAGCACGGACGATTCGTGACGGCGCGAACTCCCTGACCCGCTTCTTGTTCGGCGGGCAGAAGGCGGCCAAGAGCCTGAACACGTGGTGGAGCGTGCCGTTCGGCCTGGCCAGCCTGATCGCTCCGGTGGTCCTGGTGCTGTTCGCCGTCGGCCGCGCGGCTCGAGCGGTCGCCGGCGGCGGACCGGTCCTCGGTTTGCTCGTGGTCGCCCTGGAAGCCGTCGTGGTCGTCGTCGGCGTCGTCCTCGTCTCGAGGGCACTGCACCGCGCCTTCCGGTCAGGTGTGTCGCGCCTGCGGTTCTTCACCGTCCTCGCCGCACTGGTCTCGACCATCGCGGTCGCAGGAGTCCTGATCCCGGTACAGGTGACCGCCA
>NZ_JAGYWT010000864.1:0-558 GCF_019279095.1 Microbacterium sp. BF1
ACCGTAAATTGACATCAGCGCAATTGACAACGATTCATCAAGACCTAATCCACCTTTAGAAATTGAATAGTACATATAGTAGATTAAAATCGCACGCATACCGTAGTATGAAAAACGTTCCCATAGTTCGGTAAAGAAGAGCGTAGACAGCCCTTTAGGGTGTCCGAAAAATCCTGTATCTGTGTTTTTCTGGTCTACTGACATTTTTTAAAACATTCCTCTCGTAATTAACAAAGATATTTGTTAGTGCTTGTTAGAGGTTTTTTTCTGTCCTAGATTAGAAGCGATAAAAATGATCTACTGGTAAGCTGAACACTGTTGCGCCACCCACTTGTACTTCAACTGGATAAGGTACATAAGTGTCGACGGTTACGCTTAGTGATGCCACAGGAGAAATAGCTTGTTCTCTTGCTTTACAATTTTCTTTGATTATTTCTAAGACGTCGTCCACTTTTTCATCTTCTGTACCAATAATAAATGTTGTGTTTCCGGCTTTCAAGAAGCCCCCTGTTGTCGCCAACTTAGTAGTACGAAATTTAGCTTTCATTAACTTAGTTT
>NZ_JAGYWT010000865.1:0-556 GCF_019279095.1 Microbacterium sp. BF1
AGAGCCGACGGCGAGGTCGGACCGGTGACGTCGCTGCGCACCTCGCCGGCCCGGCGCACCGTGTCGATCAGCTCCTCCTGCGGCCCGTCCGTAGACAGGGCCTGCACGGTGAGGAAGCTGCGCCCCCTGATCTGCTCGGGGAGCTGGGGGGCATCGGGCATGCGCATCGAGTCCAGGAAGACGTTCAGCGTGGGCGGAGCGGAGGCGGCGAGGTCGCGGACGGCACGGACGACCGCCGGGGCATCCGCGACGTCGAAGGTGAGATTCGCACCCCAGACGGCGGGCGCGCTGATGAGGTCGATCTCGAGTGCGGTCACCACGCCCACGAGGCCGCCGGCTCCTCGCAGTGCCCACATGAGGTCGGGGTCGACATCGTCATCGACGCGTTCGTGCGTGCCGTCTGTGCGCAGCACCCAGGCCGCACGGAGGTTGTCCGAGCCGAGACCCGCCGTGCGACTGAACCACGAGTGTCCGCCGCCCAGGGTGTACCCGGCGACGCTGACGACGGGGCTGGTGCCGGCCGGTGCGACTCATCCGGTGCCTTCCAGGGCCTCGA
>NZ_JAGYWT010000866.1:0-556 GCF_019279095.1 Microbacterium sp. BF1
GCTCAATGATTCTTCTAATCGTTGCACCTTTAGGCAACCAAAAAGGTAACCCTAACCCAACTTCTTGAGACGTCATAAATAAATTCAATTCTTTGCCAATTTTTCTATGATCGCGCTCTTTGGCTTCTTCGCGTTTTTGTAAATAGTCTTTTAATTCTTTTTTACTAAAAAAAGCAACTCCGTAGATCCGTTGCAACATTTTATTTTTGGAGTTACCTTGCCAATAAGCTCCTGATACTGTCAATAATTTAAAATTCTGATTGCGCCCAGTAGTTTGTAGTTGCGGTCCTGAAACTAGGTCGATATGCTCTCCTATTTTAGCTAAACTATAGCTCTCTTGATTTATTGAACCCTTTATCAATTCTAATTTATATGGATTTTCTTTAAATTGTTCTATTGCTTCTTTCTGGGTCATAACTTCCCCATTAATCTTCTCATTCGCTTTAACTAATTCTTTCATCTCATTTT
The DNA here is from genome assembly GCF_019279095.1 of Microbacterium sp. BF1. Lineage (NCBI taxonomy): Bacteria > Bacillati > Actinomycetota > Actinomycetes > Micrococcales > Microbacteriaceae > Microbacterium > Microbacterium sp. BF1. The sequence continues at coordinate 469 of NZ_JAGYWT010000866.1, forward strand.
CAACATCACTTAATTGTTCTTCAATAACGGCCTCACTATTTTCAAAATCATAGTAAAAACCAATTTCATCCATTCCGTAAGAAGCAAG
>NZ_JAGYWT010000867.1:0-555 GCF_019279095.1 Microbacterium sp. BF1
CGACCGTGCCGCCGTCGGAGGACAGCAGGCCGAGGACGATGCGCATGGTGGTGGTCTTGCCGGCGCCGTTGCCGCCGACGAAGCCCGTCAGTCGCCCGGGGGCGACGGTGAAGGACACGTCATCGAGCACGCGCCGAGAGCCGTAGCTCTTGGTGATGCCGGAGAGTTCGAGCATTCCTGTGGTCATACCCTCACGCTACGGAGCGCAGGCATCGCGGGGCATCCCCCCTGCGGTGGACGCGAGAGGATCACCCGTCAGGGGGAGGGGAGGATCAGCGGCGTCGGGTGTGCAGTACCGTGCGCACCAGGAGCCCTGTCACGAGGGCCCAGAACGCGGCGCTGACACCGAGGACGGCGATCCCGGATGCGGCCACCAGGAAGGTCACCACGGCGGGGATCCGCTCGTTCGGATCGTCGATCGCCTGCTGCACCGCCGAGCCGAACGCGGCGAACAGAGCCAGCCCCGCGACGGCGGGGATCACGGCGGCGGGCGCGAGCACCACGAGGGCGTCGTACCTCGTGCTCGCCGTGTTCTCCGCCGCGTTCGCCGCCCTC
>NZ_JAGYWT010000868.1:0-553 GCF_019279095.1 Microbacterium sp. BF1
CTTGCGGCCGACCTCGGTCGAGCCCGTGAAGGAGAGCTTGCGCAGACGCGGGTCGGCGATGATTGGCGCCGACAGCGCGCTCGACTTCGAGGTCTGCACGACGTTGACGACGCCGGCGGGGAGGCCGGCCTCTTCGAGCAGCTTCGTGAAGTACATCGTGGTCAACGGCGTGAGTGCCGGGGGCTTGATCACGACGGTGCATCCGGCCGCGAGGGCGGGGGCGATCTTGCGCGTCGCCATCGCGAACGGGAAGTTCCACGGCGTCACGAAGAATGACGGTCCCACCGGGCGCTGCGAGACGACCATGTGGCCGGTGCCTTCCGGGTTGATCCCGTAGCGACCGCTGATGCGCACGGCCTCCTCGCTGAACCAGCGCAGGAACTCGCCGCCGTAGCCGACCTCGCCACGCGCCTCGGCGAGCGGCTTGCCCATCTCGAGCGTCATGAGCAGTGCCAGGTCTTCCTTGTGCTCCTGCACGAGGTCGAACGCACGACGGAGGATCTCGCTGCGCACGCGCGGAGCCGTGGCCGCTCAGGACGGCTGGGCGGCCACG
>NZ_JAGYWT010000869.1:0-552 GCF_019279095.1 Microbacterium sp. BF1
GGGTCTGTCGTGGCGATCTGCCGCGCCACGTCGGCGATCGTCGCCGTCGAGTCGGCCATCACGACCACGTCGGTCAGGGGTGCCGCGGGTCGACGCAGGGTCAGCTTGACTCTCATCGCTCGTCCTCACCGCGCCGAGGGCGCATCTCACTGCTCAGGGTCATACCCACTCCACCTGGAGGGACCGGTCGCCGAAGCGCACCGTGTCGCCGATCTGCAATTCAGCGGGGTGTCCCGCCGGCAGCGCCGTCTCGGAACCGCCTCGGACGATCGCGCTGCCGTTCGTGGAGGCCCGGTCGACGACGAAGACACCCCGTCGGGCGGGCATCACCGCGATGTGGGTCTTGGACACGGAGCGCGTGTCGTCGACGACCGGCACCAGGAGCGCCTCGCCCTCGCCAGCGGCGGCACTCGGGGACCGCCCGAACAGCGTCGTCCCCCGCACCTCGATACGCTGCCCAGTGTCGAGCACCAGGAGCGCTCGTACTCCCACCGGCGCGGGGGAAACGGCGAGTGCGGACGCGGGAGATGCGGCAGGTGCCGGTGCGTCCGG
>NZ_JAGYWT010000087.1:0-7325 GCF_019279095.1 Microbacterium sp. BF1
GTTCGCTCTCGCCAAGCAATGGCGGGGCCTCGCCACCCGCTACGACAAGCTCGCGATCACCTACCGCGCGGCCGTCACCATCAGCGCAATCCTCACCTGGCTACGCCATATGGGAGACACGCCCTAGCAAAGACAGTAGGCCGTACGTGGTCGGTTCGTGGATCACGAGGACAGGTGATGCCCGGCGCTAAGGAGTTGACACCGGCGACGTCATTGGTGCCCCGTGCTGTTCGTCTCCGACAGCATCGAACCGGTGCTAGAGGGGAACGTTGTCCGAGACTTGCCACCGGAGGTGATGAGCTCGTCGCCGACAGTTCGGCCCATCAGGGCGTCGTTCAACATCCGGGGGAGGAACCTCCGAGATTGTTGTTGCGACACCTGGCTCGGAATCCGGCTCAGAAGCAGTCCAGGGTGCCGCCACTCCAACTAAGACCGCCGTAGCGACTATGCCAAGGGGGCAACAAGACTGCTCGTAGTTTCGTGTTCTTCCTCTCGCGGTCTACACCATTGATCTTGAGCTTCAGGAAAGATCCTCAACAATGGGGTTTACCCGCTCGGGCAACGTACCGTTGGGGGCTTCTGTGTTGTAGGCCGTTCGGGGGACAAGATTGCTGACGGCCGAAACGGATGGATCGAAAATCAGTGTAGGACCGAACCCGGGACGCTGTCTGTCCCCCTTTCGGCCTATAGACGAAAGTATCTATCGTCGGCTGCAGGTGGAGAGAAAACGAGTCGCAGACGGCACGCGTCTGCGACTCCGCCCAGCCCGAGTGTGTGAGAGATAGATTGGACGTCGACGGGCCAGTGCCACCAGTCCAGACCTACTATGCTCAGCTGCGAAGATCCTGAGCTGAAATCCATCTAATAAAATCGACTTGACAAACCCTGATAAATCTGAGGAGACTCACTTGAGACGGTCGTCTCGATTTGTTCCAATCGTTCTTCGGGGGTTGAGTATGTCTTCAAAACAAGCGCGCTACGGGTCTTGGCGGAAGAGAGTGGCAGGCGCGTTGTTCGCACTGGCGCTTTCTGGTGCAGGGGTCTTCGCGCTCGCGGCGCCTGCGTCGGCTGCGCCAGCTGATTGCGGTTTGGGCTATCACTGTAGCTATTCTGGTTATAACTACGGCAACGACGCCTGGCAGCAGCCTTCCACGCATAAGTTTCTGAATTGCGCTGACAATATGGCCATTGGTTGGAGGACGTACAATAACGTCGCATCATCCGCATTCAACAATGGCCGCACCCAAGTGTCGTACCTGTACCCGGGCCAGACGAAGACAGGCACTCCTATCTCGTTCGCCGTGGGAAGAGGGACTACGGATCTCGGATCTCGGAGCTTCAACGACACTGCTGAGTCGGGGTACTTCGATACGACGCGGGCAAGCGCTGGTGGGGCTCTATGCCTGTGATCAGCTTGGGCAAGTGCGGCCGCTCTTACGGGGCGGCCGCACTTGCGGTGATCCTCTCTATAGGCGTCGTTGGCTGCTCGGGGCCCGACGAAACCGAGGCCACGAACAAGAATCGCGCCGCGTGGGCAATGCCCCTGGACGAGTTCCATGTGTACCCCGTAGCGCTCGACAACTATGCGGAACAACTCCTCATCGCAGACTGCCTTACTTCCCAAGGTTATGAATGGCCGGTTCCATGGCAGGACACAGAGTTTCCGTTAGCCGAAGACTTCAACTCGGTTGGATTGCGTCTGTTCACGCCAGAATTAGCGAAAAAATGGGGATACCATTTCGCGACGCCGGTCCACGAAGAGAGCGTGAATTTGTGGGGAGAGTTCATAGCTACAACGGAGTCCTATTTCCCGAACGTGGAATTGGACACTGCGCTTCTTGACTGTAGGAATGAGGTGCGCGAGCAGGATGAGGATTCCTTTGTCAATTTCGATGGGGTCAACTATCTTGCGGGGCTGGCTATGCAGGCCGAGCAAGTCGCGCTACAGGACGAGTCCGTCGTGGAGGCGACCGCTAAGTGGCGTGAGTGCTTGGAACCGCAATTGCCCTTCACGCTTCCGAAGGTTCTGGACCCGTGGACAGAGATGCCTCCCTCGGCTGTTGGTGAGGAATGGGGGATCGGCACGGGGGGGACTCCGGCGCCCTCCGTGGAGGAACTCGCTGCCGCCGTTGCCGACGCGGAATGTCGCGAGACTAGTGGGCTGAGCGCTGCCAAGTATGAGAAGACCTGGGAGGAGCAGCAAAGGCTCGTCACGGAGAACCGGGACAAACTAGACCGGATACGTTCGGAAGCCACCGAGAGGAAATCGAAGTTGCTGACGATTGTGGCGGAGAACGCGCCAGCAGCCCCGTAGCCCCCGCGTCACTAGGCGGTAGTTTGGTTGCGGCGACCTAGCGATCAGAAAGCAAGAGGGATCGATGACCGAACCGACTGTGCCCGAAAAGTCCAGACGATCTCGTTGGATTGTTGTGCTCGTTGTGGTGTTGGTGGGGTCGATCATCTGCGCAGGTTTCTGGTTCGCCGCGCAGTTCCAGTCATCGGCGCAGCAGGAAGCGAATGCCAAAGCCCCCGCGGCCGGTCCTGTCTTTGCGGAGGTGACACAGGGTTCGCTCGTGGGAGAGGTGAGTTTTACCGGTCTGGCAGGCCCCTCAGCGCAGACTCCAGTCACGGTGCTTCCCGTTCCGGATGCGTCACTCGCAGTGGTTACCGGGCATCCGCTGCAGGTGGGGGCGGCCGTTTCAGCTGGACAGGTGCTTACCGAGGTCAATGGGCGTCCGCTGTTCGGCGTGCAATCCCCCTTCTCCTTTTACCGCGACATGGGCATCGGGGACCACGGGCCGGACGTCGAAGCGTTACAGAACGCGCTGTTGGCGCGGTCATACGAGGTCGTGCCCGATGGACGCTTTGGTAGTGCGACGGCTGCGGCGGTCAAGCGCTGGTACCAGGACAGTGGGTATGAGGCTCCTACTCGTAGTGCGCCGGCGGTGGAGAAAACCGATCCGGTGGAGGGCGACAGGCCTGCGGAGAGCAGCACGGAGACGCCGGCCACGAAGACGCCGGCTGCCGAGGGGTATGTTCCTGTCGCCGAGATTCTGGCGATGCCCAGCGCATCCGCACAGATCGTTCGAGGCTTGCTTGTCGGACAGAGGCTGGCGGTCGAGGGCCAACCCGATTTCATACTCGGGTCGGCGGATGTCGTCATCACGATCACAGTACCTGCCGCCGATCTTGGCGACGTCGTCGCAGGAGACGCGGCCACGATCTCCATCGACGGCGTCACCGTGGAAGGCACCGTGGGAGATATTGGTTTCCCAGGCTCAACTGGAGCCACCGAGGCCTCGGAAGATTCACCCCCTGGTGGGTCGTCAGGCGAAGAAGGGGCGACCGGTGGAGCAGAAGCCGGGGTGTCTGAGGTCACCTTCACCGTCGTCCCTCAGACCGCGCTGCCTGTGTCGACTGGCCGGGCGCGGGTGACCGTGATTCAGCAAGTCGTGGCGCAGGATGCGTTGATTGTCCCGATAGTCGCGGTGTCAGATCGGGGGCCCGGCAAGAACATTCTGACGAAGCAGCAGGATGATGGGACGCTCGTCGAGGTTCCTGTTACCGTTCTAGGTACCTTGCAGGGTGAGGTCGCCGTCGAGTCGGTAAAAGAAGGTGCCCTCGAAGTCGGCGACAAGGTTCGAGTTGGTTGACGTGGCATTGATTCGGCTGCGGGGAGTGCGTCGAACCTACTCTTCCCCAGGCAGTCCTGATGTCGAGGCGCTGCGCGGTATCGACCTCGACATAACCCAGGGCGAGTTCGTCGCCGTCGTCGGGCCTTCGGGTGGGGGCAAGACCACCTTGATGAACATTCTGGGTCTGCTCGATGATGCGACGTCTGGAACCTACGTTCTCGACGGCGGGGATACTCGGGCCAGCGATGGTCGCCGTTCCTCGAGCGTACGCGCTCGCACGATTGGCTTCATATTCCAGGCCTTCCACCTGCTTGAGGGCAGACCGGCCGCGCACAGCGTCGAATTGAATCTGTTGTACCGGGGAATGCGACGCGCGGAGCGCCGTGAGAAAGTCCGACGCGCAATTGACTCGGTTGGCCTCAGCGACCGCGCATTTCAGAGCACGTCGACGCTATCCGGCGGGCAGCGGCAGCGTATTGCCATCGCCCGAGCCATCGCCGGCGACGCGAAACTGATCCTCGCCGATGAACCGACCGGGAACCTTGATTCGGCTAACGCGGCTCGAGTCTTGGATGAGCTTCAACGCATCAATCATGAGGGGGCGACAGTCATCGTCGTCACTCATTCCACCGAAGTGGCGGAGCGTGCTCGTCGCGTGATCCACATCGCAGACGGCAAACTTGTCTCGGATGTGCAACAGGTGAGTTCGGGCTCGAATTCGGAGTCGGACTCCGCCGGTCAGTCTCTTCAGGGCTCAGCCAGTTCGCGTTTTCCCCGGGCTCGCGAGGAGGAAGATGCTCAGTCGAAGGGGCGCATTCGGTTCGTCGACATGCTACGCGACGCATGGGCGTCCGTGGTGTCGCGAAAGTTCCAGACGCTAGGGCAGGGTCTAGCTGTCGCTATCGCGGTGGCATTGACAATCACGACCTTGGGGCTCTCCGCATCGGCCAGGGCACAGGTTTCAGCCACTTTCGATGCACATCTCAATCGCGAAGTCTCCGCGCGGTGGTCGACGGGAGTCCCCAACTCCCCCCCGCTTGAGACGATCCCGGAGAGAGTTGAACAACTGAGTGGGGTGGATGCGGCAGCTGCCGTCATCGATCTCCGTGCCAGCACAGTCTCGACCTTCGCCGAATCACGGCAGATCCAACCGCATGTCGCCATCGGACATATCGCCGCCGCCGCACGTCTTTCCATCGACGAGGCGCCATGGCACCGGGGGCCGCTCGAGGCCGGCGAAGCCTATATTGGCGACCTCCTCGCGAAGGATCTGCAACTCAGTAGCATCGACAGTGCGCCGACCATCCTCGTCGATGGGATCTCGTACGTTGTGGCAGGCATCATCACCGAGTCGTCGCGACTCCCCTTGCTGCGAGGCGAAGTCGTCGTCGGACCTCGTGATGACCTCACGGCGGGAGGGCCCATCGATGTGACCATGCTGGCTGTGACGTCTGCCGGCGCAGCACAGCAGGTCGCTAAGCAATTGCCCTCTGCGCTGAACCCGTTCCAGCCTGAGCAGATCGTCGTCGCCGCGCCGACCGATTCTGCTCAGCTGAGAGGACAAGTGGAACAAGGGGTGCAGACAACGCTTATAGCGTTCACGCTACTTGCCCTGATTGTGGCTATCGCCGCTCTCATGAATGCGACGCTCTTGGCCGTCAACGCACGGCGAGGCGAGATTGGCATGCGCAAGGCGCTCGGGGCTCGGGATCGCCAGATCGGGGCGCTCATCACTCTCGAGTCTGCGTACATCGGCTTCGTCGGAGGGGTCGCCGGGCTCCTGCTCGGTATGGCCGCAATTTTAGTGGTGACCGTGACTCAACGATGGGCGCCCGTGTTCGATGTCGTCCTCCTTCCCCTCGCCATCGCCGTTGGCATGATTGTCGGGGCAGGCGGTGGTGGCTTGGCCTCGATCCGTGCGGCGCGTCTTCGCCCCGCAGAGAATCTCCGTAGCTGAGTCTCGTGGCCTGCCTTACCTGAGGCGACCTCGCCCACGCGGATGATGATGAGACCGTGGGCTACGGCTTCAATACCCTAGGTCGGCGCGGTTTGAGGGGGAGACGAGGTGGCAAGATCCACCGGGTCCACGCGGCAACGGGGGATGCCGTCCTAGGCCGTGTTGCTAAAGGAGCTCAGGGTCGCTGGCCCGTGCCTGACGGCTCGGCAAGATATCGTGGCTGCATGCGGTTCAATGCCTTCGCGGCGTATTCGGCTGAGGTGGTCGTGACCGCTGAAGTGATTCCCGAGATGCAGAACAGCGACTACGAGTCCGGGATTGTCCAGATCGGTGAAGAGGTCTGGCATATCCGGACTGCGCGTAACATCCCGACCGAGCCGGGTGCCTTCGTCGCGTTCTGGCAACGACACGCGGATGGGAACACGACGCCGTTCAGCGATGACGATCCCGCTGCGGGGCTGCTTGTCTTCGTGGCGCAACATGATCGACGAGGGGTGTTCCGGTTCACTGGCGCGCGTCTCACTGCACTCGGCATCACGTCAGGAAGGCGGCCAGGAAAGCGTGGGTTCCGGGTGTATCCGAACTGGCGCACTGGCTTGAACGTCCAGGCCACGACCACGCAGCGCGCTCAAGCGCCCGCATTCCAGGAGTTCTGAGCTCAGCTCGTGCTGGTGAGCCAATGGAGGGTTGCGGCGAGGCAGAGGCCGGCGTGGTAGTTGCGAGCGAGCTTGTCTGATCGCATGGCGATGCCGCGCCATTGCTTGAGCTTGTTGAAGCAGCGCTCGACGACGTTGCGGCCGCGGTAGCGGTGCCGTTGTTCGTCGCCGAAGTCGATCGGGCGGCCGCGGCGCTTGCGGCGGTGGGCGATCTGATCATCACGCTCGGGAATCGTCGCGGCGATGCCACGCTCGCGCAGCCATGCCCGGTTCGCCCGGGACGGATAGCCCTTGTCGGCCATCACTCGGTCCGGACGAGTGCGTGGCCGCCCGTGTCCGACCGGCACGCGGATCTGTTCCAGCGTCGCGGACAGCATGCATGTGTCAGCGGCCTGGCCGGGCGTCAGGATGACAACATCGACGGCGCAATCGGGGTCGGCGCCGTGGTCGGAATCATCGCCGGGGCGATGGCGGCCGGCGGGGGGCTCTACGGTGCCGGACAGGTGGCAGGCGAACGAGCCTACTACGCGGGACTCCGGAACTCGTACCACCAGAAAATCAAGTGGCAGGTCCGGGGCGGCGTCATCGCCGCCGCAAGCTCCATCGGACTCGCCGGTGCCATCGCTGGCGGCATCGTGATGGGCGGATTCGAGAACAAGTTCTACTCGATGAGCTAACGAAAGGATTGACCGGTAGTTCCGTACTTGCGGAGCTACCGGTCTTCTCTGCAATGAAAACACCAATCTCGATTGAGTTTCCGCGAGAACTTGCTCTCGCACACACGGCGGAAATGGATGTCGATGCTAATCGGCTCATGGAAGCCGCAAGTATCGCAAAAACGCTAACCCGTGACATCCGTCGAAGCGGAGGCGCTCCCGCCGGACCAGGCATTCGCGGTCACGGAGAGTGATCGCCCGGCGTTGATGGGCGCTGAAGATCCGGTCGGAGGACGACGACACTGAGCAGGTTCACCAGGATCGCTCCGGAGAACGAACCGCGACGGAACAGCGCCATGTCGAGCATCGGGCTCTTCACCCGCAACTGGCGACGGACGAACAGGTAGCCCATCCCGAAGCC
>NZ_JAGYWT010000870.1:0-551 GCF_019279095.1 Microbacterium sp. BF1
GGTGCAGGGGCGCCTCCGCGCCGCGAAGCTCTCGACGCGCCTGCTGTTCCCCCTCGGCGTCTGCACGCTGCCCGCATTCCTCCTCCTCGGGGTCGCGCCGCTCCTGCTCAGCGTCCTCGCCTCCACGCCGATGTCGCTGTGACCGTATCCAGCCCACCCCCACCATCCGATGCCCACGCATCCCATAGAAAGAGGAACACCATGAAGAGCATCCCCCCGCTGGACCGTCGGCGTGCTGCGACCCTGTTCGGCGACGACACCGGCGCCGCCACAGCCGAGTATGCGATCACGACGATGGCGGCCGTCGCGTTCGCCGGGCTCCTCGTCGTCATCATGCGATCCGACGAGGTCCGCGGCATCCTCACCGATCTCGTGCGGCGGGCGCTGACGGTGTCATGATGCGCGGAGCTCGACGGATGCCCCCTCCTCGCACCCCCGAGGATGCGCCACGACGGCCGCGACACGCGGGTGACCGCGGGTCCGTCTCGGCGGAGTTGGCGCTGGCCCTGCCCGCGGTCGTGCTCGCGTTTCTGCTCGGCGCGGGTGCACTC
>NZ_JAGYWT010000871.1:0-551 GCF_019279095.1 Microbacterium sp. BF1
GGGTCGGGCCGGACGAGTAGCCGGTCGCGCCGGCTACTCGGTCCAGTGCGCCGGGGTCGGGAGGGTGACGTCGCGCACCTCTACTGCGTCGTCGGTAACCGTGGCGACGCAGTAGAGCAGTGACTGCGTCGGGTAGCCGTGCGGACGGTTGTCGCGGATGATCGCCCGGTCGTCCTCCGGGGCCAGGGCGGTCGAGGATGCGAGCAGCGCGGTCCACTCGGCCGTCCAGTCCGCGCTGTCAGCGGTCGGCCCGAGGGCTCGGAACTCCGGCAGCCAGGCCTCGATCCTCGGGGTCGTCACATCGTCGAGGTCGTCGTGAGCGATCATGTGCGTGCCCGGATCGATGGGCGTCTCACGCAGGTCGACGCCGTCCCACGACAGCACCCTGGCGCCCTCCGGCCGCACTTCGAGCAGATTGAAGCCATGCATCGACAGCGGTGCGACGGGGGAGCGGCCGCTGACCGACTCCAGCGCGAGGGCTCCGCGCGAGACGACGTGCGTCTCGGGGAGGCCCTCCACATCCGCGCGGTTCAGCAGTACGGCGAGGCGGC
>NZ_JAGYWT010000872.1:0-550 GCF_019279095.1 Microbacterium sp. BF1
CGTTTACGTTCTTTTTTGGTTACTTTATCAACCACAAAATCCTTGCTCTTAATTTGATCAACGATTTCTTTAACATCATCGCTATCTTTCAATTCTTTTTTCTTGCCATTTAATCCATAAAAATTGGCTTGGAATTGTTTTTTACCTTTAATGAATTGACCATCAATTGTCCAATACTCTTCAGGTACAAACTTATTAACTTCATGTTCACGATCAATGATTAATTTTAATGCAATCGATTGTACACGACCAGCACTCAAACCTTTTTTTACTTTTTTCCATAAAACAGGGCTGATATTGTACCCTACTAAACGGTCAAGGACACGGCGTGCTTGTTGTGCATTAACCAAATCCATGTCTAACTTTCGAGGGTGTTTAAACGATTCTTTAACAGCATCCCGTGTGATTTCATTAAATACCACACGGAGATCGTCTTCTAAATCAAGGTTTAAACTGTTAGCTAAATGCCATGCAATTGCTTCTCCCTCTCGATCTGGATCGGCTGCGAGATAAACTTTTTTCACTTTTTTTGCTGCTTGTTTCAATTCTT
>NZ_JAGYWT010000873.1:0-549 GCF_019279095.1 Microbacterium sp. BF1
CTCGCCGCCGAGGCCAAGCGCGCCGCGAGCGAGCCCGCGCGTGAGGCCTCCTGGCTCTATGCGCGCGAGATCGTCGACGGCATCGTCGATTCCCGTGACGAGATCGACGAGCAGATCACGACGCACAGCAGGGACTGGAAGCTGGAGCGGATGCCCGCGGTGGACCGCGCGCTGCTGCGCATCGCGGTGTGGGAGATCCTGTACAACGACGAGGTGCCGACCGCCGTCGCGATCGATGAGGCCGTCGAACTCGCGAAGGAGTTCTCGACCGACGACTCCGGCGCATTCGTGCACGGTGTCCTCGCACGGGTGGCCCGCTCCGCCTGATCCGTCCGAGACGGGGCACTGTCGGCGGTGTGATTGTCGACGGTGCCGGAGAGGATGGCAGTATGTCCCTCTCCCGTGATCCGTCCCCTCCGGAGGGATCGGCGGCGGATTGGCGGAGCATCCTCGGTTCCGCGCGCGATGACGCCGACACGGCGCTCGCGCTCGGCGTCGAACTCCGCGTGCGCGATGGACGCGAGGCCCACGGGTTGGCCCCGCGACCAT
>NZ_JAGYWT010000874.1:0-546 GCF_019279095.1 Microbacterium sp. BF1
CGCAGATCCGACCGCTGACCAACACGCTCGGCTTCGCGGCGCCGCTCATCGCGGCCGGCCTCGGCGTGGCGCTGGCATTCCGCGTCGGCCTGTTCAACATCGGTGCTCGCGGCCAGATGCTCATCGGTGTGGCCGTCGCCGCACTGCTGACGTTCTCGCTCGACCTGCCGATCTGGTTACACATCCCGGTCACGCTCATCGCCGGCATCGCGGGCGGTGCGCTCTGGGGCGCGATCGCGGGACTCATCAAGGCGCGCACGGGTGCGCACGAGGTGATCCTCACGATCATGCTGAACTACATCGCGTACTACCTGCTGCTGTGGATGATCCGCACCCCGGGTCTGCTGCAGAAGCCGGGGACGAACCAGGCGCTCGGATCGGCGACGCCGGAGAGCGCCCAGTTCCCGACGCTGCTCGGACCGCAGTTCCCGTTGCTCGACCTCGGCTTCGTGATCGTGATCGTGGCGACCCTGTTCGTCTGGTGGCTCATCGAGCGCTCGTCGCTCGGCATGCGCATGCGCGCCGTGGGGGAGAACCCGCACGCCG
>NZ_JAGYWT010000875.1:0-545 GCF_019279095.1 Microbacterium sp. BF1
GAACCAGGGAGACCTGAGTGTCTGTCAAGATCGGTATCAACGGCTTCGGCCGCATCGGACGCAACTACACGGTTCAACCCCGGCGACCCGGCGACCGCGCTGGAGGCCGATGGCCTCAGTGTCGTCGCCTATTGGCTCGTCGCGGTCGTGCTGCTGGGGCTGCTGGCGGCGGCGATCACCTGGGCGTGGACACTCCTGCGCCGCCAGTCGCGCAAGAGTGCGCAAGACCCTCATCGACTTCCCGGCACGGCAACGAAACATGACGTGGCTCAGGCCGCCTCCGCCAAGGCGCTGCTATCTCGGGCAGGGAATCTCCGGCCCTCTCTGGAGCGTCCCGCGCCGTCCGATGTGGGCTATCGGATCGGCACCTCGCATGGGCTTGACGTGTGGGCCAGCGTGGAGGACTCTCTGCTGGTCATCGGCCCGCCTCGAAGCGGCAAATCCCTCCAGATCGTCGTGCCGTCGATCCTGGATGCGCCCGGCGGAGTGGTCGCCACCTCGACCCGCCCGGACAACCTCACCGCGAGCCTGCGCCCGCGCCAACG
>NZ_JAGYWT010000876.1:0-543 GCF_019279095.1 Microbacterium sp. BF1
GCACCGGGCGCTGGCCTATCCCGACTCGATCGTGGCAAGTGATGCGATGCCCATCTCCTGGGCGGCGAGCGGCGGGGGGACGGTGTACGAGCAGCACGAGTGGCCGCTTCCCGCGGGCGGGCACACGCATCCCCGCACCGCGGGCACGTTCGCGAAGTCACTGCGGCTCATGGTTCTCGACAGCGGCACGTGGAGCTGGGTCGAAGCTTTCCGGCGCTGTTCGTTCCTCCCCGCTCGTGTGCTCGACGAGGTCTCGTCCGGCATGCGGGGCAAGGGCCATCTGACGATCGGGGCGGATGCCGACGTCGTGGTGATCGACCCGACGACGCTGACGGACAGAGCCACCTATGCCGATCCGACCCGCCCGTCGCGGGGTGTGCGCGAGCTCTTCGTGCACGGCACTCGTGTCGTGCACGCGGGAGAGATCGTGACCGATGCCCTGCCGGGGCGCGCCGTACGAGGGGATGCATGATGGACGACGAGCTGCAGGAGTTCCTGGACGCCACGGCCGCCGAGCTCGGCGTGCCCGGCGCAGTGGTCGGC
>NZ_JAGYWT010000877.1:0-543 GCF_019279095.1 Microbacterium sp. BF1
GTCCCGCCGCCTGGCCGAGTGACTCGGCGACACGCGATGAGCTCGTTCGTGAACACGGTGTGCCGACGCGGGTGCGCATGAACTGCTCCGGCAAGCATGCTGTGATCTTCTCGCCCGTGAGGCGCTCGATGACGTCGCGGATGTGCTGCTGCAGAGGATGAGCGGGATCGAGGTAGCCTGCGGTCGGCCAGCCCGTCGCCACACAGGCGCGCAGCATCGCAGCATGCTTGCCGGAGCAGTTCATGCGCACCCGCGTCGGCACACCGTGTTCACGAACGAGCTCATCGCGTGTCGCCGAGTCACTCGGCCAGGCGGCGGGACAGCCCAGGGCGTCCTCCGTGAGACCACCCTCGGTGAGGATGTCGCGTACCACCGAGGCGTGACGGTCGGTGCCGATGTGGCTCGCCGTTGAGATCGCCAGCTGCTCGCCCTCGAGCACCGCGCCTGCAGTGATGCAGGCGATGGCCTGCAGGGGCTTGAGGCTGGAGCGCGGCAGGATCAGCGCATCGGCATTGCCGTGACGGGCGACGACGTCGCCGTCGG
>NZ_JAGYWT010000878.1:0-543 GCF_019279095.1 Microbacterium sp. BF1
TCCAAATCCATTTTTGCCAACCTGGACCAGCAGTCGCCCAAACGATATCGGACTCACGTATGTCTAACCAGCGTTCAGAAGCAGTACGTAGATGGGCAAAACCCCAGCCGTGAACATGAACAACACCTTTGGGATTGCCAGTGGTTCCTGAAGTGAAACCAATCAATGCAGGATCGTTACTTTTGGTAACAATATTAGTAAAGTTACTATTTTCATTCGCACTTAGTAAGTCGAAATTTTCCCAGTTAGTGAGTTTTTCACCCACACTTATTTTGAGCGTTAACTCAGGACAATCGGCAGCTGCTTTGGATACTTCCTCGTGGTAATCATGATGAGAAATGACACCTTTAATGTCAGCGAGTTCAAAACGTAACTTCAAATCTTTTGCTTTTAACATTTCTGAACCTGGGCTAATAACAGCGCCAACTTTCCAAAGAGCGATATAAGCGATATACGTTTCAATTGAACGATGCATCATTACGAGAAACCCATCACCTTTTTTTACGCCTTTTTTAACCAAAGCGTTTGCAAGTTGATTCGCTT
>NZ_JAGYWT010000879.1:0-543 GCF_019279095.1 Microbacterium sp. BF1
AAGAGCTTAAATGAAAGCCTTCTGCTATAATGAATTTTGTGACATCAGTGTTTGAAGGGGGAAAATACATGAATAGAGCATTACTTGTAATTGACTACACCAATGATTTTGTTGCAACCGAAGGATCGTTAACTTGTGGAGATGCAGGACAAGCGATTGAAGAGACGTTGCTTAATCTATTAGAAACCTTTGCTATCAACCAAGATGAAATTGTGATGGCGGTTGATTACCATCAACTTAATGATCGTTATCATCCTGAAAATAAATTATTTCCACCGCATAATATTAACGGAACAGCTGGACGTGAGCTTTATGGTTCTGTTCAGAACTGGTACGATGCGCATCAGCGCGATAAAAATGTTTTTTGGCTCGATAAAACACGTTACAGTGCCTTCGCAGGAACGAATTTGGACATGCATCTTCGTGAGCGCAATATTACGGAAGTTCATCTCGTTGGTGTCTGTACAGATATCTGTGTCCTACATACAGCCATATCAGCTTATAACTTAGGCTATAAAATTGTGGTGCATGAAGCGGGTGTCG
>NZ_JAGYWT010000088.1:0-7268 GCF_019279095.1 Microbacterium sp. BF1
CAGGCCGGATCGTACGGATCGAGGACGGCCTCCACATCAGGAGGCGTCGGCGACGGACGGATCCCAGCGGCGGTGGCGCTGCTTCTCGTCCAACAGGCCCCAGACGGCCGAGGTCAGCTCCGGGTACAATCGACGACGACCGCATCGACGACGGCATCCGCGACGGGGGCCGATTCGAGTGCCGTCACCTCGATCACGATCGGTTCGATGACGAGCGGCTCGTCGATCATACCCGTGACGACAGCCGGTTCCGCAGGAGGCTCGACCTCTGACGCCGCTTCGACGACCGGCGCTTCGTCGGGCTCCGCGTCCTGCGCGGCTGCGTCTGCGGCTGCGGCTGCGGGCACGGGGTCGGGACGGGGTGCTTTCGGAAGCGACTTCGTCTTCGTCGTCGATCCCACGGCGGGGGGCGGATCGATCACGAGGTCGCCGATGACCTCGCCGTCGACCACACCGTCGTCGGCGAGGTCATCGTCGTCGTCGCTCCTGGGCAGGGCCACGCTGACCTGGGCCGTCCCGCCGAGGATGCCGATCACTGCCGTGTCGAGAGACGCGGCTTCGTCGAGCACCCCCAGCGAGTTCTCCTCGGGGTCAGTGGTGTTCTTCGGTGTCACGATGTCGCTCCAAGCCTGCGCGGGCCTCGGGTGCACACGAATGCGCGGCCCTCGCCCGCACAAGATTAGTGCGCCGGGCGGATCACGACCAAAAGATCTCCTGCATCCACCTGCTGGGTCTCGGCGATCGCGTGCCGCTCGATGACGCCGTCGACGGGGGCGGTGATGGCCGCCTCCATCTTCATCGCCTCGATGGATGCGACGGGTTCACCGGCCCGGACAGTGGCCCCGACCTCGGCCTTCAGTGTGACGACACCGGAAAACGGAGCGGCCACCTGACCCGGAACGGACGTGTCGGCCTTCTCGACCTCGAGAGCGTCGACCTTGATCGAACGGTCGCGGACGAACACCGGACGCAGCTGCCCGTTCAGAGTCGTCATGACGGTGCGCATACCCTTGTCGTCGGCATCGCCGATGGCTTCGAGCCCGACGTACAGGCGCACACCGCGATCGATCTCGATCTGGTGCTCCTGTCCCGCGACGAGACCGTAGAGGTAGTCACTGGTGTCGAGCACCGAGAGGTCGCCGAACAGTTCCCGACGCTCGGCGAACTCCGCGGTGGGCGCGGGGAACAGCAGCGTGTTGAGGCGTGTCCGCCGCTCGGCGCTGGTTCCGGCGAGTGCTGCTTCGTCGTCTGCCGTGATCGCGGTGAGGCCGGTGCGCACGGAGCGCCCGGCGAGGACCTTGGTGCGGAAAGGCTCCGGCCATCCCCCGGGCAGGTCGCCGAGCTCGCCCGCCATGAAGCCGACGACGGAGTCCGGAACGTCGTACTTCTCGGGGTTCGCCTCGAAGTCGGCAGGGTCAGCCTTCACGGCCGCGAGGTGGAGGGCGAGATCGCCGACGACCTTCGACGACGGCGTCACCTTGGGCACGCGACCGAGGATGCGGTCGGCCGCGGCGTACATGTCCTCGATGAGTTCGAAGTCGTCGGCGAGGCCGAGCGCCTTCGCCTGCTGTCGCAGGTTCGACAGCTGACCGCCGGGGATCTCGTGGTGGTAGACGCGCCCGGTGGGGCCGGGAAGACCCGACTCGAACGGCGCGTACTGGCGACGGACCGCCTCCCAGTAGGGCTCGAGATCCGAGACGGCGTCGAGCGAGATCCCGCTGTCGCGCTCGGTGTGCGCGAGCGCGGCGACGAGAGACGACAGCGACGGCTGGCTCGTGGTTCCCGAGAGCGGCGCAGACGCGGCGTCCACGGCATCGACGCCGGCGGCACTGGCCGCGAGGAGCGTCGCGAGCTGACCGCCGGGGGTGTCATGCGTGTGCAGATGGACAGGAAGGTCGAATCGCTCGCGCAGTGCCGTGACCAGCTTGGCGGCGGCGGCCGGACGCAGCAGACCCGCCATGTCCTTGATCGCGATGATATGCGCGCCCGCGTCGACGATCTGGTCCGCGAGGCCCAGGTAGTAGTCGAGGGTGTAGAGGTCTTCCGCCGGATCCAGCAGATCGCCGGTGTAGCAGAGCGCCACTTCGGCGACGGCGGTCCCCGTGTTGCGGACCGCCGCGATCGCTGGACGCATCTGCTCCACGTCGTTGAGCGCGTCGAAGATACGGAAGATGTCGACGCCACTGGCAGCGGCCTCCGCGACGAATGCCTCGGTCACGGCCGTGGGGTACGGCGTGTAGCCGACCGTGTTGCGACCGCGCAGCAGCATCTGGATCGCCACGTTGGGCAGCGCCGCACGGAGTTTGTCGAGGCGCTCCCAGGGGTCCTCGCCGAGGAAGCGCAGCGCGACGTCGTAGGTGGCACCGCCCCATGCCTCGACCGAGAGCAGACCGGGAGTGAGCCTCGCCAGGTACGGCGCCGCGGCGACCAGGTCCTTCGTGCGCACACGCGTGGCCAGGAGCGACTGGTGCGCGTCGCGGAACGTGGTGTCGGTGACCGCCAGGGCCGTCTGCGCACGGAGGCTGCGGGCGAAGCCCTCAGGTCCCAGTTCGAGCAGGCGCTGGCGCGAACCCGGCGCCGGCTCGGAAGTCAGGTCGACGGCAGGCAGCTTGGTGACCGCGTCGACGACGCCGGGGTGGACGCCATGCGGCTTGTTCACCGTGACGTCGACCAGCCAGTTGAGGAGCTTCGTCCCGCGGTCCTTGGAGACACGGCCGCGCAGCAGCTCGGGGCGTTCGTCGATGAACGACGTGCTGACATCGCCCGCGATGAAGGCCTCATCTTCCAGGAGCGCCTGCAGGAACGGGATGTTGGTCGAGACGCCGCGGATGCGGAACTCCGCGAGAGCACGACGTGCGCGGGCGACCGCGGCGGGGAAGTCGCGCCCACGGCAGGTGAGCTTGGCCAGCATGGAGTCGAAGTGGGGACTGATCTGGGCCCCCTGGTGGACCGTGCCGCCGTCGAGGCGGATGCCGGCACCGCCGGGGGAACGGTACGTGGTGATCTTGCCGGTGTCGGGGCGGAATCCCTGCGTCGGGTCCTCCGTGGTGATGCGGCACTGCAGTGCGGCGCCGCGCAGATGCAGGTTCTCCTGCTGCAGGCCGAGGTCGGCGAGGCTCTGGCCGGAGGCGATCCGCATCTGGCTCTGCACCAGGTCGACATCGGTCACCTCTTCCGTGACCGTGTGCTCGACCTGGATGCGCGGATTCATCTCGATGAAGACGACCTCGCCGGTGCGCTCCCCCGCCGTCTCGAGCAGGAACTCGACTGTTCCGGCGTTCTCGTAGCCGATGGAGCGGGCGAAGGCGACGGCGTACCCGTGCAGGGCAGTGCGCACGCTGTCGTCGAGGTTCGGCGCCGGAGCGATCTCCACCACCTTCTGGTGGCGTCGCTGCACCGAGCAGTCACGCTCGAAGAGGTGCACGGTCTCGCCGGTCTTGTCGGCGAGGATCTGCACCTCGATGTGCCGAGGGCGAACGACCGCCTGCTCGAGGAACATCCGTGCGTCGCCGAAGGCGCTCGCGGCTTCCCGCATCGCCTCTGCGAGAGCGGGAGCGAGGTCGCCTGCGGTCTCGACCCGACGCATCCCGCGCCCTCCGCCGCCGGCCACGGCCTTGGCGAACAGCGGGAATCCGATGTCCTCGGCCTGCGCCACCAGAGCCTCGACGTCGTCCGATGCCTCGGTGGAGCGGAGGACGGGGACCCCGGCCTCGATCGCGTGACGCTTCGCCTCGACCTTGTTGCCGGCCATTTCGAGAACGTGGGCAGGAGGTCCGATGAACACGATGCCGTTCGCCGCGGCCTTCTCCGCGAGCTCCGGGTTCTCGGAGAGGAACCCGTAACCGGGGTAGATCGCATCCGCACCAGACTCGAGCGCGACGCGGATGATCTCGTCGACGTTCAGGTATGCGCGCACAGGATGCCCGCGCTCGCCGATCTCGTAGGCCTCATCGGCCTTGAGCCGGTGCACGGAGCCGCGGTCTTCATGCGGGAACACCGCGACGGTGCGCGCCCCCACCTCGACCGCCGCACGGAAGGCACGGATCGCGATCTCGCCGCGATTCGCCACAAGGATCTTCTGGAACATGCACACCTCTGGGAGCTCGATGCGCAGCGTTTTCGATGCGCATGGGGCGGGGCTGAGTGTTCACCCAGCCTAGGGGAAGGTAACGTGGTGTCCGTGCACGTACTCAGCGTCAGCTCTCTCAAGGGAGGCGTCGGCAAGACGACCGTGACACTCGGGCTGGCCTCAGCGGCTTTCGCCCGAGGAGTCCGGACTCTCGTCGTCGACCTCGACCCGCAGTCCGACGTCTCCACCGGGATGGACATCCAGGTGGCCGGACGACTCAACATCGCCGACGTCCTGGCGAACCCGAAGGAGAAGGTCGTCCGTCAGGCGATCACCTCCAGCGGCTGGGCGAAGGTGCACCCCGGAACGATCGATGTCCTCATCGGCAGCCCCTCGGCGATCAACTTCGACGGTCCGCACCCGAGCGTGCGCGACGTGTGGAAGCTCGAAGAGGCGCTCGCATCCGTCGAGGCCGACTACGACCTCGTGCTCGTCGACTGCGCACCGTCTCTGAACGCGTTGACCCGCACGGCATGGGCGGCGAGTGACCGCGTCATGGTCGTCACCGAGCCCGGCCTGTTCTCCGTCGCCGCGGCCGACCGTGCCCTTCGCGCGATCGAGGAGATCCGCCGCGGCCTCTCGCCTCGTCTGCAGCCTCTCGGCATCGTCGTGAACCGCGTGCGCCCCCAGTCCATCGAGCACCAGTTCCGCATCAAGGAGCTGCGCGACATGTTCGGGCCCCTCGTGCTCTCCCCGCAGCTGCCGGAGCGCACCTCGCTGCAGCAGGCGCAGGGTGCCGCCAAGCCGCTGCACATCTGGCCGGGAGATTCCGCGCAGGAGCTCGCGGCCGACTTCGACCAGTTGCTCGACCGGATCATCCGCACCGGACGCATCGCCGTCCCCGAGAGCGGTCAGCAGAGCTGACCCTCCCGGGCGCACACAGCGAAACGGCCATCCTCTTCGAGGACGGCCGTTTTCTGTATGACGCGAGAGGTCAGGCGGTGCGCTTGGTGCGACGCGCCGACAGTTCGTCGACGGGGTCGGGAGCGGTCGCATCGAAGGCGACGAGCGTCGACTCGACCTCGCGGAGCACCTTGCCGACGGCGATGCCGAACACTCCCTGACCACGGCTGACGAGGTCGATGACCTCGTCGTTCGAGGTGCACAGGTAGACCGAGGCGCCATCGCTCATGAGCGTGGTGCCTGCGAGGTCACGGATGCCGGCGCGGCGGAGCTCGTCCACGGCCGTGCGGATCTGCTGCAGCGAGATGCCGGTGTCGAGAAGGCTCTTCACGAGCTTGAGGACGAGGATGTCCCGGAAGCCGTAGAGCCGCTGCGAACCGGACCCGCTCGCTCCGCGGACCGTGGGCTCCACCAGCTCGGTGCGTGCCCAGTAGTCCAGCTGTCGGTAGGTGATGCCGGCGGCACGAGCAGCGACAGCGCCGCGGTATCCGACCTCATCATCCATCGCGGGAAGACCGTCGGTGAAGAGGAGTTCGGGTACGAACCGCGGGTCGCCTGTGAGCTCATCCGCATTCATCTGAAATCCTCCCTGGAACGGTTATCTTCCACGGTAGAGCAGTGCCTGGGCGCCGGCAATCACATCCGTGGGACGGCGAAGGTGTGTCGCAATCAGTTCGTTACGAAAGCACTCGCGAGAGCGCGTCCTTGACGAAGAGCGAGCGCACTTCATCGATGCGCGAGGCGAGCTCGGGGGCGAGCTCGCTGGCCTTCGCACGGGAGGCGGCGTCGGTCCTGCGCAGCAGCGCGGACATGGCCGATTCGATGAGGGCGACCTCGCGTTCGGCGCCCTGGCGCAGCGAGCGGAGGTGCCGCGGCTCGATGCCGTGACGATCCAGTCCGACGAGACCGCGCAGCAGCGTGACCGTCGCCTCGGGGTAGCTCTCCTGAGCGGTGATGACGCCGGTGCTGATCGCGTCGTTGAGAAGCTGGGGCCCGGCTCCGGCAGCAGCCAGGAGCTCGTCGCGGCGATAGCGGCGCGGGGTCGGAGCGATAGACGGCGGCGGCACGAGCGCGGTCGCACCCCCGCCGGCGTCGGCTTCATCGAGCTGTTCGCGGATCACGCTCAGCGGCAGGTAGTGGTCGCGCTGCAGCGTGAGCCCGAGACGCAGCCGCTCGATGTCGGAGGCCGAGAACTTGCGGTAGCCGGACTCCGTGCGAGACGGGGTGACGATCCCCTGCACCTCGAGGAAGCGCAGCTTGCTGGAGGTCAGGTCGGGAAACTCCGGGGTGAGCCGTGCGAGCACCTGGCCGATACTCAGCAGGCCCGCGGACGCAGAGCGTTCGCGGGCGGGAGAGGCCGCCATCAGGCGTTCGCCGCCAGGCGGTCGTGCGGAGAGGCGAAGAAGTTCAGGCGGAACTTGCCGACACGGAGTTCGGAACCGTCCACCAGCGCGCTGCGGTCGACGCGCTCACCGTTGACGTACGTGCCGTTGAGCGAACGCTGATCGATGATCTCGAACGTCGACCCGGTGCGAGTGATCTCCGCGTGACGACGCGAGACCGTCACGTCGTCGAAGAAGATGTCGGCCTCGGGGTGACGGCCGACGGTCGTCACGTCGGTGTCGAGAAGGTATCGCGCTCCGGCGAGAGCGCCGGAGCGAACCAGCAGAAGCGCCGATCCCGCGGGCAGAGCGGCGATCGCCGTCTGCTCGACGTCGGTGAGTTCCACTCCGAACGGCACGAACGACAGATCGGAATCATGTCCGAACGTCTGCGTAACGTCGTGTCTCTGCTCACCGGAACGGTGGATCGCGGCTTCTCCGGCCGGTCGGCTGTCGCTGTCAGTCACTGTGCCCTCCTGATTGTCCAGACTAACGGATGCCGAGCCGCTCGCGGGAGGCCGCTTTCACACTCAGCGGTCCCATACCGAGGATTCATAGGCTGTACTCGTGAAGACCAAAGCTCTGAGCCGCTCGGCTGCCCCGATCGCCCTCGCCGCGACACTGCTCGCCGCCTTTCTCGTTCTCCTCTCCCCGGTTTCGGCTTCGGCGCACGACGCGCTCGTCTCGTCGTCGCCGGCGGCTGATGAGTCGGTCGACGTCGTGCCCGCCACGCTGACGCTCACCTTCAGCGCGAAGCTGATCGGCGGTGAAGGCTCCACCGAGGTGGTCGTGACCGACCCCGACGGCAACCAGGTCACCGACGGCCCGGCGGCCGTCGACGGCGCGATCGTCAC
>NZ_JAGYWT010000880.1:0-541 GCF_019279095.1 Microbacterium sp. BF1
CCATCGGTGGCGACCGTCGACGCCTTGACGATCACGGCTGTTGCAGTGCGAGAAACCATGTCACTCCCCCATCGGTCGACCGACCGTGAGCACGCCCGGGCCGACAGGCTCGAACGGCTCCCCGCCGTTGTACTGAGCTTCCAGGCGCTCCACCTTCTCCATGATCGCCTCGTTCGCGAACTTCGACAGGTTCGTCATGCCGACGTTGCGCATGTAGGCGACGATCGCTCCGCGCATGCGGGCGGAGTCGTCGGGGTGCTGGTAGATCGTGATCTTCGGGGGCTTGCCGGGCTTCTCCCCCTTCTCAGCGGCGCTCAGCGGCTCTGTGACGCTCTTAGCCGCCGGGGCGGGCGCAGTGGAGGCCGGAGCCGCTGCGGGAGCCTCCTGGGACGCTTCCGGGGCCGTGGGGTGATCGAACGGGCTCGCGCTCGACAGGCTCGACTTACGGGGGGCGGGACGGTTCATGACGGATCTCCTTCGATAGCTGCCAGGTGCTCGGCGTAGATCGCTCCGAGCGCGGTTGCCTCGGCACTCCCCCACT
>NZ_JAGYWT010000881.1:0-541 GCF_019279095.1 Microbacterium sp. BF1
CGTCGAGGTCGCGATGACCACCAACGGCATCAGCCTCGCCCCGAAGCTCCCCGACCTGATCGATGCCGGACATGCATCGTCAGAACGGCCGAGCCCGCCCCTGTTTGCGCATCGGCGTCAGCTCTGCAGTCGCGCGATCCAGGCCTCGACCTCGTCGGCGGTGCGGGGGATGCCGGCCGAGAGGTTCACGGGGCCGTCTTCGGTCATCACGATGTCGTCCTCGATGCGCACGCCGATGCCGCGGAGTTCGGCCGGCACCGTGAGGTCGTCGATCTGGAAGTACAGTCCGGGCTCGATCGTGAAGACCATGCCCGGTGCGAGGATGCCGTCGTAGTACATCTCGCGACGGGCCTGCGCGCAGTCGTGCACGTCGATGCCGAGGTGGTGCGAGGTGCCGTGCACCATGTACCGACGGTGCTGGCCGCCCTTGTCGGCGTCCAGGGCCTCTTCGGCGCTGACGGGCAGCAGACCCCACTCGGCCGTGCGCTCGGCGATGACCTTCATGGCTGCGCCGTGCACGTCGCGGAAGCGCACTCCGACC
>NZ_JAGYWT010000882.1:0-540 GCF_019279095.1 Microbacterium sp. BF1
ACCGTGGCGACGGCGGTCATGCCGCCACCACGGTCGTCCCCGAATCGCGGGCGACCGGCCCCCGGCTGGCGTGGCTGCGCGATCGGGGGATGGGCGCGAGCATCCTGGTCGCTGCGTTGTCTGCCGCGTTCGGTGTGCTCCTCGTCGAGATCACCGCCTACATCGGCGCCGTGCTGCAGGCCGACCCCTTCATCGGTGACAGCGGGACGCTCGCCTTCATGGTGGCCCTGCTGTCGGTGCTGCTGACCGTGGTCGCGATGTATGTCGCCGCCATCGTCACCGCGAACACCTTCTCGACGATCATCGCCGGACGCACCCGTCAGATCGCGCTCATGCGTCTGATCGGGGCGACTGCGCGTTCGCAGCGGTCAGAGGTCGGAAAGCAGGGACTCGTCGTCGGGCTTCTCGGCGCGGCGATCGGTCTGCTCGCCGGCCTCCTGCTCGCGGTGATCGGGGTGCAGATCGGCGGGCAGCTGATCGACAACGCCCCCTCCGACTTCTCGCTCGCCCAGCCGTTCGTGGCGCTGCCGGCGATCGGTG
>NZ_JAGYWT010000883.1:0-539 GCF_019279095.1 Microbacterium sp. BF1
CGTGGCAGAGTGCCCGGCCCCCACGACGACGACGTGCGAACCCGCGAGTTCCGAGACATCGGCCGGGATCCGATAGGAGATCGCACCAGCCGCCGCGGCCTCTCCGAGAGCCGGGTAGCCATCGGCCCCGGCCGGGTTGGGAAGACCCCAGGTGCCGCTCGCGTCGATCACGGCGCGAGCGAGGAGTCGGGATTCCCGACCATCGGCGTCGACCGTATGCACGACGAACGGCTGGCTCCTGCGCCCTCCCTCGACGACCTTGTCGCGTCCCTGACGTGCGATTCCGGTGACTGTCGTCGCGTACCGGATCCGCTCGCCCAGAACCTTCGCGAGCGGCGCGAGGTATCCGCTCACCCACTCCGCCCCCGTGGGATACCCCGCCGCGGGTGCGGTCCAACCGGTCGGCTCGAGAACACATCACGAGACCACCGATGATCGACCCGATCACGGTTCCGATGCCGCCCGAGACGGCGGCACCACCGATGAAGACCGAGGCGATGGCGTCGAGCTCCCAGCCGTTGCCGTCCTGCGGACCGGAG
>NZ_JAGYWT010000884.1:0-537 GCF_019279095.1 Microbacterium sp. BF1
CGACCGATCCGGCGGCGCGCTCCCCCGCACGCTCGACCGCGAGGCGGCACGAGTCGACGCGGTTGACCTGGCCCATGCCGACACCCACCGTGGCGTTGTCCTTCGCGAGCACGATCGCGTTCGACTTGACCGCGCGGCACGCCTTCCAGGCGAAGATGAGGTTCTCCATCTCCTCGTCGCTCGGACGCTCTCCCGAGACGAGCTCCCAGTTCTTCGCGACCGAGACGATGTCGTCCGGGAAGCGGTCGGCATCCTGCAGCAGCAGTCCGCCGGAGACGAGGCGCACATCCATGCGCTCCTGCTGCCAGTCCTCGGGCAGCTGCAGCAGACGCAGGTTCTTCTTCGCCTTGAACACCTCGAGCGCGGCCGGCTCGAACGACGGCGCGACGATGACCTCCGTGAAGATGTCCTTGAGGTTCTCTGCCATCTTGAGCGTCACCGTGCCGTTCGCCGCGATCACGCCGCCGTAGGCCGAGACCGGGTCGCACTCGTGGGCGCGCAGGTGGGCGCTGGCGATCGGGTCGAGGGCGTTCGGCG
>NZ_JAGYWT010000885.1:0-536 GCF_019279095.1 Microbacterium sp. BF1
CGTCGCGGTCCGCGCGCTCCGCCGCGATCATCCCCGTCGTGATCGCGCTCGCTCCTGCCCTCGGCGTCTCCCCGATGGCTGCGGCCTTCGCTTCGACCGCCGCGGCCGGCTTCTGCCACACGCTCCCCAGCTCGGCGAAGCCGATCGCGATGTTCGCCGACCCCGACATCGTCAGCGGCGGCTTCACACCGCAGGACCTGCGTCGGCTCTCCGTGCTGCTGGCACCGGCCATGTTCGTACTCGTGACGGTCTTCGCCCTGTGGGTCTGGCCCCTGATGGGGTTGCCGCTGCTGCTCTGATCGGCGGGCACCCGCCCCGCCCTGTTCTCAACCGTTCCGCGTGCGCCGCCGGTGCACCGGTGCTCGTCGTGCCCGCACACCGGGCGCTCGTCGCCCCTCTCGGGCGCAGAAGGAGGAATCATGTCGATCCACACCCCGCAGCGCATCCTGGTCGCACCGAGCGGATTCAAGGAGAGCCTGAGCGCCGAGGCCGTGGCCCAGGCGATCGCCGCCGGCGTGCGTCGGGTCATTCCCGGC
>NZ_JAGYWT010000886.1:0-534 GCF_019279095.1 Microbacterium sp. BF1
GGCCGATCCCCGCCATCTTCGAGGAGCACGGGGAGGCGCATTTCCGCGCCCTCGAGTGCGCCGCCGTCGCCGAGGCGCTGTCCGAGGGCGGAGTGATCTCCCTCGGCGGTGGTGCCGTGACGGAGGCGGCCACGCGAGATCTGCTCGCGGAGCATCCGGTCGTGTTCCTGACCGTCAGTCCCGATGCGGTCGCCGACCGGCTGCGCGGCAGCAATCGCCCGCTGCTGGCGGGAGAGGATCCGCTGGAGCGGTGGCAGAAGATCTTCGAGGAGCGTCGGGGGTGGTACGCCGAGGTGTCATCGGCGACCTTCGACACCTCACGTCGTCCGATGCAGAAGATCGCGGACGAGATCGTGGCATGGAGGAGAGAGCAGCGATGAGCACGACGACCATCAACGTCACCGGAAACGACGCCTACGACATCACGATCGGACGGGGGATCCTCGATCGGGTCTCCGCCGCCGTCGCGCCGGGGGTGCGCAAGATCCTCGTCGTGCACCCGCCGACGCTCGCCGCACGAGCCGCGGAACTGCG
>NZ_JAGYWT010000887.1:0-533 GCF_019279095.1 Microbacterium sp. BF1
GTCGACGTTGTTAAATGAGCTTTTAATAAATTCAATAGCTGCACGTGCTCCTAAATAAGAACCACCGATACCGACTACGATTAATACTTCTGAATCGCTTTGGATTTTTTTGCTAGCTGCTTGAATACGAGCATATTCTTCTTTATCGTAGTTTGTTGGCAAGTCAATCCAACCTAGTGCGTCGTTACCAACACCTGTACCATTATGTAAATCATTATGGGCAGCTGTTACAGCACTTTGTAGATAGTCCATTTCATGTTGACCGAAAAATTTCAACGCATTTGAATAATCAAATTTAATATGAGTCATTTCGAAACCTCCAGTATTTTTTATTAACATACTAACCTTATACCAATGACGTGCTTTTTTCAATAAAAAAATACTTCAATTGACATTTAATTTACGAATAGTTTGTGACGAATTCTTTCTCGTAATTAACATGTTGTTTTATCAACAACACTAGAGGTGTTATTCGCTAATCCCATCTTTTGGTAAAAAAGCATCAATCCAAATTGGCATTTGTTTTCTTAATG
>NZ_JAGYWT010000888.1:0-533 GCF_019279095.1 Microbacterium sp. BF1
TGGGACAAGCCAAAGCCCTTGATGCGCAAGCGACAGGCCCCAGCGTAGAAGTTGCTGATGTCATCCGGTACCGAGCACTCCATCAGCTCGAAACAGATGCGCGCGGGCAAGCCCTGGTGTTCCAGCACGAACGCCTGGATGCGGTCGGGCAGGTCGTGGCTGTTGAGCAGGTGAGTGGGCAAGTTGATCGATACCGGGATGTCGTAGCCTTGTTGGCGCCACGTGGCTTGGGCGGCCATCGCCTGTTTCAGCACGCACCACAACAGGCGTTCCTCCAGGTTGCAGGCAATCAATGCCGGCAGGAACACACCGGGCAATAACAGCCCATGCTCGGGGTGGGCCCAGCGCACCAAGGCTTCGGCCGCGACGATGCGGCCATTGCTCAGGGCCTTCTTGGGCTGGAACCAGGCTTGCAGGTCACCATTGACCAGGGCGTTCATCAGGCTTTGGCAATCAATACCCGGCTGGATCTCTGCCGGTGCGACCTGACGCAGCGCTTGCAACTGATCGGTCAGGCAGCGCAAAGCGGCGGC
>NZ_JAGYWT010000889.1:0-530 GCF_019279095.1 Microbacterium sp. BF1
CACCACGTCAGTCGACCTGTCCGGCTGGACAGTGATGGACAACGACCCCGCAGGCCATGCAGCCGAGACCACACCGCTGCCGGCTGGTCGAAGACGAAGTAGCCGCCCGGCTGCACGATCGTGCCCGCCGGCAGCGGTGTGGTCTCGTCGAGGAGCTCGCCGACGCACTCGGCGCGGCCGTCGGCGCCTCCAGGGCAGCCGTCGATGCCGGGTACATCCCGCAATCGCACCAGGTCGGTCAGACCGGGGTGTCGGTGTCGCCGCAGCTGTATGTCGCGCTCGGCATCTCCGGAGCGATCCAGCACCGCGCGGGCATGCAGACGTCGAAGAACATCGTCGCGATCAACAAGGACCCCGAGGCGCCGATCTTCGACGTCGCGGACTTCGGCATCGTCGGCGACGTGTTCGCCGTGGTCCCGCAGGTGATCGCCGCCCTCGAGGCGCGGAAGAAGTAGCCATGGCGACGCGGATGCTGCGACGCGGTCTGCCGCGCGTGCCGGGTGGAGAGCCCTGGCCTCCCGCTGATGCGG
>NZ_JAGYWT010000089.1:0-7184 GCF_019279095.1 Microbacterium sp. BF1
CGCACCTCCGCGGGCGCGGGGTCTGCCGCGCATGATGCGCGGCAGCGCCACCCAGAGCGCCGCCACGAGAACGAGGGCCGCGACGAGCGCGACGATCCCCGCCGTGCGGTTGACCGTGAAGTCCACGATCAGGGTGGTCACCCCGATGGTGAGCGCGCCGATCACGACCAGGTCGATGCGGACGATCCGGGCGGCGATGCGGACGAGGTCGGGCTTGCGGCGATACCCGAACAGCGCGCGATGCATCCCCACCGGCGCCAGGGCGAGGATGGTCGCCACGGCGGCGAGTGCGACGAGGATGACGTACACGTCGCGCTGGAGTTCGTCCATATCGGTGAACCGGGGCTGGAACGCGACCGCCAGGAGGAAGCCGGTGAGGATCTGGGTGCCGGTCTGCATGACGCGCAGCTCCTGCAGCAACTCATCCCAGTTGCGATCAGCGCGTTCGTTCGCGGTCTCGTCCCGTCCGTCGGCACGATCGTCGAGCTCGTGCTCGCCACCCGAAGAGTCTGCTGTCATGGACTCAGTGTGGTTTCCCGGCGCGGGTGCTGTCCAGGTCTTCCCGCGGGAGGCGCAGCCTAGGTGGCGTCGGGCTCAGTGGTGGCGGGGAGCTCTTCGCGCAACCGCGGCTCGGTGCGTCGTTCGGGACGCACGCCGGCCTTGTCGGCGTAGAACGCGCGGATCCGGTCCATGTCCGCCCCGACATCCCCGGTCAGGTCGATCGTCGGCCCGAGCCCCGACGTCATGGTCGTCCTGTCGACGAACCCGAGGGTCACCGGCATGCCGGTCTCTCGCGCGATCCGGTAGAAGCCCGATTTCCAGTACTCGTTGCCGCCGCGGGTGCCGTCCGGGGTGACGACGAGACCGAACACGGTCCCGGCGTGGACCTGTCCCACGACATCGTTCACCACGCGAGCCGGGTCGGAGCGATCGACGGGGATGCCGCCGAGGCGTCGCATGATCGGACCGCGCCAGCCGCGGAAGAGGCTCTTCTTGCCGAGCCAGTGCACGTCGATGTCGAGCCGCCACGCGATGGCGAGCATCAGGACGAAGTCCCAGTTCGACGTATGGGGTGCCCCCACGAGAACGGTCGGACGTGTCGGTGCGGCCTCGCTCACGAGCGTCCATCTGCTGAACGCCCAGAACGTGCGGGCGAGGAGTCGTTTGAGCATGGAACAACCGTAAGCGAGAATCGCCGTCCGTCCACTGTCGAGGCGTCTCGCCCGGTTCGGCGCCACGTGCGTCGGGCAGGCGTACGATCGAGGGATGAAGAACACGCAGCAGGACTCCGTGCAGCAGGAAGCACCCCTCGGGCTGCAGCCGCTCCCGGACTCTCTGAACCTGCTCGAAGGCGACGCCTTCGGCTACTGCAGCGATGGCGTCTGCCACATCCCCGCACCGAAGAGCGAGTAAGAGGCAGACGCCATCGCGGGCCGTCTACGGACGGTCAGTGCCCTCCGTGGAGTCCCTCGCCGGCATCGTCTGCAGGCTTGCGGACGAACGGGCTGAGGGCCACTGCCGCGAGCGAGATGATCGCCGCGATCAGGAACGCCATGCGCGCGCCGGGGGCACCGGCGACCGCGGTCGACAGTCCCTCTTGTTCGCCGGCGTGCAGGATCGACGAGTACGTCACCAGCAGCAGCGCCACGCCCGCCGCGCCGCCGACCTGCTGCAGTGTGTTCAGCACAGCCGAACCGTGCGAGTACAGGGAGCGCTGGAGCGAACCGAGCGAGGCGGAGAACAGCGGCGTGAACGACATCGCGAGTCCGACCGACATGGCGGCCTGCACGATGATGAGGACCCACCACACGGTGTGCTCGCCCACGGTCGAGTAGAAGAACAGCGCGGCGGAGACGAGGATCGTGCCGGGGATCAGCAGCGGACGCGTGCCGCGCGCATCGTAGACGCGCCCCATGATCGGTCCGAGCAGACCCATCAGCAGCGATCCGGGGAGCAGGATCAGCCCCGACTGCAGCGGATTCAGACCGGCGACGTTCTGCAGATACTGCGGAAGCAGCGTCAGGGTGCCGAACATCGACAGCGCCAGGATCGACATGATGATCACGGAGAGGGTGAAGTTGCTGGAGCGGAACACCCGCAGGTCGAGCAGCGCGTCGTCGATGCGCTGCAGCACGAGCTGGCGCCAGACGAAGAGTCCGAGCGACAGAGCACCCACGACCAGCGAGACGATGCCGGTGGTCTCGCCCGATCCGCCCTCGCCGCCGAACTGGCTGAGTCCGAACACGATGCCGCCGAAGCCGAGCGCCGCGAGCGGGATCGAGAGCACGTCGAGCGGAACGGCTCGGGTCTCGCCGAGGTTCGTCATCCACTTCGCGCCCATGGCCAGGGCGATCAGGGCGATCGGGAGGATGATCCCGAAGAGGGCACGCCAGCTGGCGAATTCGAGGACGGCGCCCGCGAGCGTCGGGCCGATCGCGGGAGCGAGCGAGATCACCAGGCCGACACGGCCCATCATGCGGCCGCGGGACTGCGGCGGGACCACGTTCATGATCGTCGTCATCAGCAGCGGCATCATGATGCCGGTACCGGCGGCCTGGATCACGCGGCCGACGAGCAGCACCGTGAATCCGGGCGCGATGAGCGCGACGAGCGTGCCGAGCGAGAAGGCGATCATCGCGGCGATGAAGACCTGGCGCGTCGTGAACCGTTGCAGGATGAAGCCGGTGGTGGGGATCACCACAGCCATGGTCAGCATGAAGGCGCTGGTGAGCCATTGGCCGAGCTCGGGCGGGATGCCCAGGTCGGTGTTCAGATGGGGAATCGCGATCCCCATCGTGGTCTCGTTGAGGATGGCGACGAAGGCGGCGACCAGGAGGAGCCAGATCACCCGCATGTCCTTGCGGGAGATCTCGCCCCCCGCCGGTGCGGCGGTCGTGGAGAGGGAGCCGGTATCGACGGCAGACATGGGCGGCCTCCAGGGCGAAGAAGAATGGATATCGCGAGAGTTCGCAAGAGTTCGCAAGAGTCCTTCAGCGTAACGGCAGCCGCGGACATTTCATTCCGAACTCACAGATATCCGCGCTCGGCGCGGGCTCGGGTCTCGATGTCGTCGTGCGTGGGTACGCTGGCGCCATGAGTATGGGCGGAGGCATGGGTGGTGGACATCGCGGTGGTTTCCGCGGTGTCGATGAAGACGCGCAGCGGAGGCTGAACGCCGAGGCGCCTCGGATCAACGGGCTCGGCGCGCGGGTGGTGTCGTTGTTCCGGGCGTATCGCTGGCGCATCTTCTTCACGGGCATCCTGGTGGTGGTCGGGGCCGCGATCGCCGTCATCCCGCCCCTGATCGTGCAGCGCATCTTCGATGACGCGCTGTTCCCGGTGGCCGGGGGCGGGCCGCACCTCGAGCTGCTGGCCTGGCTCGTGGCCGCGATGATCGGATTGTTCCTGATCTCCGCGGTGCTGGGAGTCGCTCAGACGTGGCTGACCTCGACCGTCGGCAACAGTGTCACCGGAGACCTGCGGGTGAAGCTGTTCGAGCACCTGCAGGCGATGGAGCTCGGCTTCTTCACCCGCACCAAGACGGGCGTCATCCAGTCCCGGCTGCAGAACGACGTCGGCGGCGTCTCCGGTGTGCTGACCAACACCGTCACCAGCATCCTCGGCAACGTCGTAACCGTGATCGCCTCGCTCGTCGCGATGATCCTGATCGACTGGCGGCTGACGCTGATCGCGGTGATCATGATGCCGTTCCTGATCTTCGTGCAGCGCAAGGTGGGCCAGGTGCGGGCCCGCATCGCGGGGGAGACGCAGGAATCCCTGTCCGAGCTCACCTCGATCACCCAGGAGACGCTGAGCGTCTCGGGCATGCTGCTGTCGAAGGCGTTCAACCGGCAGCGCACCGAGTCGGAGCGCTACCAGGCCGAGAACCGCAACCAGGTCACGCTGCAGGTGCGTCGGGCGATGAGCGGTCAGGGTTTCTTCGCGGTCGTGCAGGTGCTCATGGCCAGTGTTCCCGCTGTCATCTATCTGGTCTCCGGCTACTTGATCGCCGGCGGCACCGGTGCCATCACCGCGGGAACCGTCGTCGCCTTCACCACCGTGCAGGCACGACTTCTCATGCCGTTGATGGGACTGATGCGGGTGTCGCTCGACCTGCAGACGTCATCGGCGCTGTTCGCCCGCATCTTCGAGTACCTCGACCTGGTGCCGGAGATCGAGGATGCCCCGGATGCGATCACGGTCGACGAGGCACCGGGGCCACGGGGGCGTCTGGAGTTCGCCGACGTCGTCTTCCGCTATCCGGACGCCTCCGCCGATGCCAGACCGACGCTCGACGGGGTGTCGTTCGTGGCGGAACCGGGGCAGCACGTCGCGTTCGTCGGACCGTCCGGCGCCGGCAAGACCACGATCCTGTACCTCGCGCCCCGACTGTACGAAGCGAAGGGAGGCGCGGTGATGTTCGCCGGCGCCGACGTGCGCGCGCTCACCCAGGAGTCGATCATCGACCATGTCGGGATCGTCTCCCAGGAGACCTACCTGTTCCACGCCACCATCCGCGAGAATCTGCGCTACGCCAAGCCGGATGCGACCGAGGACGAACTGATCGCCGCGTGCACGGCCGCGAACATCCACCACATCATCGCTGGGTTCGAGCAGGGGTACGACACGGTGGTGGGGGAGCGCGGGTACCGGCTTTCCGGCGGCGAGAAGCAGCGGATCGCGATCGCCCGTGTGCTCCTCAAGGATCCGCCGGTGCTGCTTCTGGATGAGGCCACCTCCGCGCTCGACACGGTGTCGGAGCGCGTGGTGCAGGAAGCGCTCGACGAGGCGGCGAAGGGGCGCACCACGCTCTCCATCGCCCACCGGCTCTCGACAGTGATGGGTGCCGACGTGATCCACGTGCTGGAGGCCGGACGCATCGTCGAGTCGGGAACCCATGCCGAGCTCCTCGCACTGGGCGGACTCTACGCCGAGCTCGCAGCCGAGCATGGACAAGATCGCGGCCATCACCGGACAGACCGGCGAGGAGGTTCGCGCGTTGGTGTCGAACGCTCTCGCCGAGAACCCCAACAGCCAGTACGTGGCCCTCAAGCGCGGACTCAACACCGACCAGTTCATGAAGCTCAAGGCGCTGGGCGTCTCCTCCTACTTGAGCATGCCGCCACGCGAGACGCGGGTGTACCCGAACGGCGCGGTCGCCGGCAATATCCTCGGCTTCCTCGACAACTCGGGCGAGGCGCAGGCCGGCGTCGAGAAGCTGGACGACTCGTGCCTGGCTCCCATCGACGGGGAGGAGACGTACCGCAAGGGCAAGGACGGCGTCGTGATCCCCGGGAGCGAGCGCACCATCGACGCCGTGAACGGCGGTTCCGTGCAACTGACCATCAACAGCGATCTCAACTGGTACCTGCAGCAGATGATCGCCGAAGAGGCCCAGATACAGGGCGCCAAGGGTGCCACGGCGACAGTTGTCGAGGTGAAGACGGGGAAGATCCGCGCCGCGGCCGAGTGGCCGGCGCTGGACCCGAACGACCTCGATGCCTCGACACCGGAGACCAGGGCGAGCCAGATCTTCCACCGCGACTTCGAGCCGGGATCGACCTTCAAGGCCGTCACCGCGGCTGCAGCCATCGAGGGCGCTGGTCTGACGCCCCTCAGCACGGTGAGCGCTTCCTCTCGCGAGAAGTTCCCGAACGGCGCCGTCGTCAACGACGCGTTCAGCCACCCCGCCTACAACTACACCCTCGCCGGTGGACTCATCGACTCGTCGAACGTCGCGCTGTCGAAGTTCGGCACCATGGTGAGCCCCGAGGTGCGGTACGACTACCTCGAGCGGTTCGGCGTCGGCGAGAAGACGCTCGACTTCCCGTCCGAGGTCGGGGGGATCCTGCACCCGGTCAGCGACTGGGACAACCAGTCGCTCTACACGACGACATTCGGGCAGTACTTCACCGTGACGGCCGCCCAGCTCGCCGGCGCCTACCAGGCGATCGCGAACGGCGGCGAGAAGATCGATCTCTCGCTCGTCGAGTCGTGCACCGGAGCCGACGGCACCGTCACCGAGGCGGCGGATCCGAAGCACGAGCAGATCATCCAGGAGCAGACGGCCGCCGAGCTCACCCGGATGCTCGAGAACGTCGCGGTGCAGGGCGGCAACGCCGAGCGCATCCAGGTTCCCGGCTACCGTGTGACCAGCAAGACCGGTACCGCGCAGGTCTCCGACGGGAACGGCGGCTACAAGGCCGGGGTCTACTACACCAGCATGGTGGGCTTCGCGCCGGTCGACGATCCGCAGTACGTCGTCGTGGTCACCCTGGACGAGCCGACTAAGGTTGTATCGTCCGCGGCCACCGCATCCGCCTTCCAGAAGGCGATGACGCAGGTGATGAAGACCTATCGCGTGATGCCGTCCTCTGTCCCGATGGACGAGCTCCTTCCCAAGTTCGGATAGTCGGCGAGAGCCGCGCATGGAGATGACATGATCGCCCTGACGCTCGCTGAGATCACCGCTGCTGTCGGCGGTGATCTGCGCGTGGCCGGAGAAGACACGACCGAGACCGTGGTCGACGGACTCGTCGACACCGATTCACGCACGATGGGCCCCGGGTCGATCTTCGTGGCCAAGCCCGGAGCCGAGACCGACGGCCACCGCTTCGTCGGTGCCGCCGCCGAGGCAGGCGCCGTGCTGGCGATCGTCGAGCACCCCGTCGACGTCGCCGTCAGCCAGATCGTCGTACCGGATGCGGTCGCAGCTCTCGGCGCCCTCGCGAAGGAGGTCGTCGCGCGCGTCCGTGCCGGCGGAGACCTTCGCATCGTCGGCATCACCGGATCGAACGGCAAGACCACCACCAAGAACTTCCTCGCGCGCATCCTCGAAGCCGAGGGCGAGACCGTCGCCCCCGTGAAGTCGTTCAACAACGAGGTCGGCGCTCCCGTCACCATGCTCCGGGTCACCGAGAGCACCCGCTTCCTCGTGAGCGAGTTCGGAGCGGCGGCACCGGGGAGCATCGCTCACCTCGCAGGCCTCGTGGAGCCCGATGTCGCCGTCGTGCTGATGGTCGGTATGGCGCATGCCGGGGGATTCGGTGGGATCGAGGCGACGGCGAAGGCGAAAGCCGAACTGGTCGCCGCCGCCCGCGTGCCCGGAACCGCAGTGCTCAACGTCGACGACGCCAGGGTCGCCGCCATGCGCGACCTCGCGGACTCCCGCGGGCTGCGCACGG
>NZ_JAGYWT010000890.1:0-530 GCF_019279095.1 Microbacterium sp. BF1
GCCCGCCAGAATCGCCAGAAAAGTGCCCATTTCCACCAGGCCATTACCACCCACCAGCTCTTCTGGCCGCAGGGTCTGCGGCAGTATCGAGTACTTGACCGGGCCGAACAGCGCCGAATGGGTGCCCATCGCGAACAATGCGACCAGCATCAATGCCAGGTGGTCGAATGCAAAGCCAATGGCTGCAACCACCATGATGGCGATTTCGCCCAGCTTAATCAGATGAATCAGACGGTCCTTGGCGTACTTTTCACCAAACTGACCGGCCAGGGCCGAGAACAGGAAAAAAGGCACGATAAACAGCAACGCGCACAGATTGACCCAGATACCCCGGTCACCTTCGATATTGAGCTTATAAAGGATGGCCAGAATCAGCGATTGCTTGAACAGGTTGTCATTGAGCGCGCCCAGGGCCTGGGTCACGAAAAAAGGCAGGAAGCGGCGCTTGCCTAGCAAGCTGAATTGCGAGGGGTGACTCATCATCCATGTACTCACGTTGCGCTGAAGGGCTTTCTCTTTGGAGGGCCGTT
>NZ_JAGYWT010000891.1:0-529 GCF_019279095.1 Microbacterium sp. BF1
GCTGCACAACCCCGCGAACCTCGCCGGCATCGTCGCCGCGCGCGCGGTGTTCGACGAGGTGCCGCACGTGGCGGTGTTCGATACCGCGTTCCACCAGACGCTCCCGCCCGCCGCCTACACCTATGCGATCGATGCCGCGCTCGCCGCGGAGCACCGGGTGCGCCGCTACGGCTTCCACGGCACGAGCCACCAGTACGTGAGCGCGGTGGCGGCGGACTTCCTCGGCCGTGACCTCGCCGATCTCCGCCAGCTGGTGTTCCATCTCGGCAACGGGGCGTCGGTCACCGCGATCGACGGCGGACGATCGGTGGAGACCTCGATGGGCCTCACCCCGCTCGAGGGACTCGTGATGGGGACGCGCTCGGGTGACATCGATCCCGCGGCACTCGTGCACCTGTCCCGCCGTGCCGGTCTCTCGATCGACGACCTCGACTCCTTGCTCAACACCCGCAGCGGGCTCGCAGGCCTCGCCGGACGCAGCGACATGCGCGACATCCTCGCCGGGGTCGAGGCGGGGGAGGACGCGGCG
>NZ_JAGYWT010000892.1:0-526 GCF_019279095.1 Microbacterium sp. BF1
TCGAGCGCGTCGCCGGCGAGGCGGACGACGTGGAACGGGTCCATCACCGGGACCGCGTCGGGGAGCTCTTCGGCCGCGGCGGTCTTGAACCCGGAGAACCCGTCCATCGCGACCACCTCGATCCGGCTCGACCACTCCGCAGGCCGGGCGGCGAGCCACTCCTTGAACACCTGCTTCGAGCGGCCCTCGACCATGTCCAGCAGCCTGGCCGGGCCCGTCTTGTTCCTCGTGGGGGTGAGGTCGATGATCACGGTCACGTACTTCTCGCCAAACCGTGTGTGACGCCAGACGTGCTCGTCGACACCGATCGTGGTGACCCCGTCGAACCTCGCCGGGTCGTCGATCAGGCGACGCTTGCCTTCGGCGATGATCGCGGTGTTCGCGGTATGCCACGACACCCCGAGCCCTGCTGCGGCGCGGGAGACGGTGAGGTGGTCGACCACGATCGCCGTGAGTGCCCACCCGATCCCGCCGCGGGAGATCTTCTCCCTCGGCGCCGCCGCCTTCGACGTGTCCTGCCGCCAGG
>NZ_JAGYWT010000893.1:0-526 GCF_019279095.1 Microbacterium sp. BF1
TCGTAAGTGACACTCAATTTGTCTAATTCACGCATTGCATTTGTTTTTTTGCTTTTTGCCATCTGCTTCTGCCATCCTTTAATTTACTTTATCTAAAAAATCCTCATCATACAAATAAGTATAGATGTTGTGAATCAATTCGTCGGGTGTATCACCTTTAATTACTTCGCCTTCGACTAATGCGTAAGGGGAAGTTGCGCAGGTATCGCAATAAGTGAGACAGCTATAACTAACAACGTCTAAGCGGTCATCGTTTTCTAATTCTTGTAGTGCTTTTTCTGCGCCAGATAATAAATTATTCACGCAAAATTCAATCAAGGGGTTCATTAAATCACATTCTCTTTCTTTCGGGAAACAGGCGTATAGCCGTTATCTTCCATATAGCGATATACTTTCTTTAAACGAGGTTGCCCTTCTGTTAATATCTCATTATCAACAACTACTACCGGATAAAATAAATCCTCTTCAATGATTTGATGGGCCATATTTAAATGAATGTCATCTTCTGGAGGCGAATAAATATCGA
>NZ_JAGYWT010000894.1:0-526 GCF_019279095.1 Microbacterium sp. BF1
GTTTATTAAAGCCAATCCTAAAGCGCGTGCAGCAGACCTAAAGTGGGCCTTTGCCCAGCAGGAAGTCAAGCTGATTTTAAGTGCTATCGGTGGAGATGATACCTATCAAACAGTCCCCTATCTACTTGAAGATGACGTCTTCAAAAAGCTGGTGTCTGAAAACCCCAAGCTTTTCATGGGCTACTCGGATACCAGTATTAATCATTTGATGTTCCAAAAATTAGGGCTTGCAACCTACTATGGACCAGCTGCCATCGTAGATTTTGGAGAATTTGCACCGGATATGTTGGCCTATACTGAGGCATGTATTCGCCACTTATTTTCAGATGATGCACCGAAAATTGTGTCTAGTCCAACCTGGTATCATGAAAGAACTGAGTTTGGTCAAGAAGCCTTCGGTACAGATAGAAACTCATCTCCAGAAACGCATGGGTATGAGGTGCTTTTTGGCAGTGGCAAGATAAGTGGCAAGCTATATGGTGGGTGTTTAGAAAGCTTAGGAGAGTTGCTACTAGGAGGTCGCTAT
>NZ_JAGYWT010000895.1:0-525 GCF_019279095.1 Microbacterium sp. BF1
GATCGACAACGTGCTGTCAAACGCCGCCAAGTACTCGGCGCAGGGTCCGATCGAGGTGCGGCTGCGTGAACAAGACGGCTGGGCTGTCATCGACGTCGCGGATGCCGGTCGGGGAATCCCTGCGGGAGACCTGCCGACGGTCTTCGATGAGCTCGCGCGGGCCCAGAACGCACGAGACGTCACGGGTTCAGGCATCGGGCTCACGCTCGTCGCCACGGTGATGCGGCATCACGGCGGGGATGTGTCGATCCGCTCCGCCGAGGGCGCCGGCACCGTTCTCACGCTGCGTCTTCCGATCCGCCGTTGAACTGAACGCTCCCTCGACGTGCGACGTTAACGAAGAAGAGCCACCCCTTGCGGGATGGCTCTTGCTTCTGTTTCGTACGCACTCGCGTGTGAACGCAAAATGGCCACCCAACGATGGGTGGCCATTTTGACTAAAAGGAGTCCGGCGGTGTCCTACTCTCCCACAGGGTCCCCCCTGCAGTACCATCGGCGCTGTGAGGCTTAGCTTCCGGGTTCGGA
>NZ_JAGYWT010000896.1:0-525 GCF_019279095.1 Microbacterium sp. BF1
GAACTACTTACCGAAAACACAGCAACTTCAGATGGGGTTTCGCAAAGCGGGCTCCAGTGACATTGTCGACGTCAAACAATGCCCCATTTTAGCGCCCCAACTTGAAGCATTGCTGCCCAAAGTCAGGGCATGTCTGGGCAGCTTACAAGCTATGCGCCATCTTGGTCATGTTGAACTGGTACAGGCAACCAGCGGCACGCTGATGATTTTGCGCCATACCGCACCGCTAAGTTCGGCAGATCGCGAAAAACTGGAACGCTTTTCGCATTCTGAAGGCCTGGATCTGTATCTCGCCCCCGATAGTGAGATACTCGAAACCGTCTCTGGTGAGATGCCCTGGTATGACTCAAACGGGTTGCGCTTAACTTTTAGCCCGCGCGATTTTATTCAGGTCAATGCGGGTGTGAACCAAAAAATGGTAGCGCGTGCGTTGGAATTGCTGGATGTGCAACCTGAAGATCGCGTACTGGATCTGTTCTGCGGTATGGGCAACTTTACACTGCCATTGGCGACACAAGCTGACAG
>NZ_JAGYWT010000897.1:0-524 GCF_019279095.1 Microbacterium sp. BF1
GCCTCGGTGCGCGCTGCCGTCAGGGCGTCGGCGTGTGCGTCGAGCTCGCTCCGCGCCGCATCCCGCTCGGCGATGAGGCGTTCGATGCGATCTCCGTCGTCATCGAGCTCGGCCAATCGAGCGGATCCGGTCTGCCAGAGGGCCAGGGCTTCGTCGAGAGATCCGTGCGCACGGATCAGGGTGCCGAGGGCGGCACGGCGTTCCTCGACGGCGGCGAGCTCATGCGGACCGGTCTCATCGAGGTCTGCGAGATAGGCGGAGAGGAGGCCGGCGGTGTCGGCGATCCGGTAGCCGATGTCGGCGAGGTTCTCCCCGATCGCGATCAGCTGGGCATCGGACGCCCTCTCCAGCACGCGACGCGCCTCAGCGACGAGTGCCGAGGCATCGGGCTCGCCCTCTTCGTTCGAGAGCGCGCCGTGGGCGAGGGAGGCCGCGAGACGCAGCTCTTCGGCATTGGCGAGACGCTCCGCGCGCGCAGTGAGCTCCTCGTCCTCCCCCGGCTCGGGCGCCGTCGCCTCGATGAG
>NZ_JAGYWT010000898.1:0-523 GCF_019279095.1 Microbacterium sp. BF1
TGCATCTTCCGGCGCCCGTAGACGCCGTAGTTCTCCGCATGCAGCCGGGCGATCTCGGGCACGAGCAGATCATCCTGCAGCTGCCGCGCGGACGGCGCGCGGCCCACCGCGGCGCGATAGCCGCGTGAGGTGAAGAATCCTCTCACCGCCGGTCGCAGGACCTGGCAGATGAGCTCGACCCCGAAACGATCCCGGTGTTCGTTGACGAACCGGATCATCTCGTCGAGGGGTGGTCGAGCTCCTTCGCGAAAAAGATGCTCGCAGCCCTGAGGATCTCGTTCGCCTTCCGCAACTCCGAGACCTCCTTCTGCAGCCGCTTGATCTCCGCCGCCGCATCCGTCGTCAACCCGGGCTTCACGCCCGCGTCGACCTCGAAGCGGCGCTGCCAGAGGCGCAGTGTCTCCGGGCTCATCCCGAGCAGCCCGGCGACGTGACGGACCGCGCTCATCATGTTCGGGTGCGACGGTCGCGTCTCCGCGAGCATCCGCAACGCCCGCTCACGCATCTCCGGCGAATACTTCCT
>NZ_JAGYWT010000899.1:0-522 GCF_019279095.1 Microbacterium sp. BF1
CTGCTCCGAGGAGGTCGCCGGTCGGGCGCCTGACCGCGCGGGAGCTGCGCGGTCTTCCCCAGATGATGAGAGCGGCGATCAGTGCGGCCGCGATGATGACGGTGACGATGATGAGCGCGGACGGCCCCACGTTCGCGCCGTTGCCCGAGCTGAAGAGGTCAGCCAGGAAGCGGCCGATGTCACGGGCGAGGAGATCGAACCACGTGGGCTTCGCGTCGGCGTAGCGGGGATTCGAGAGCTCTTCCTCCGCCCAGCGTCGTGCGTCGTCCCCATCGGGGACGAAGAGGTCGTCGAACCGTCGGATCATGCGGCGCCGTCGGCCCCTGGCGCTGTCCAACCGCCGTCAGTGGGAGCGTCTCCGGCGGCAGGGCTGCTGGGCGTCGGGGACGCGCTGGTCCGGACGGGAGGCACGGGAGGCGCAGGAGGCGGCGGTGCGGGGAAGGCGACGGAGGGCGCCGAGGCCGCTGCTCCGTTCTGCGTCTGCGCAGGAGGCGGCACAGGAGGCTGTGCAGGCGAGCCCGG
>NZ_JAGYWT010000009.1:0-14389 GCF_019279095.1 Microbacterium sp. BF1
CGGCTGCCGGGCGCGCAGGTCCTGGTGCCTGCTGGGCCCGGCAGTGCCCTGCTGGTGGCCGTGTTGAGTGCGGCGGTCGCCATCGTGCTGATTCGGGCACCCTCCCGTGACCTGGGATCGAGCGTCGCGCGCGCGAGCGTGTGGGTGAGGCGAGGAGCGGCGGCGATCCTCGTGGTCGTACTTTCGCTGGCCGGATCCCGTGTGCTCCTCGACGGTCCCCTGGCCACGGCGACCGCTCCGGAGGGGTGGGCCATCGCGGTATGCGATGTCGGACAGGGAGACGCAGTGCTCGTGCGCTCGGCGACCGAGGTCGCGCTCATCGACGTAGGGCCCGATCCTGAGCCTCTCTCCGCGTGCCTGCGATCGCTCGGCATCGAGCGCATCGACCTTCTCGTGCTCACCCACTTCGACCTCGATCACGTCGGCGGGATAGGCGCTGTCCAGGGGCGAGTCTCCACGGCTCTGCACGGTCCGGTCGCCGAGGAGTCGGATCGACGTCTTCTCGAAGACCTCGTCGCGGGAGGCGCGCGCGTCGATGAGGCTTCGGTGGGCCAGCACGGCATGCTCGGCGAGGCGGCATGGCGAGTGCTCTGGCCGCTGCGGAAGTCCGTCGCGTTCCCCGAAGGCAACGACGCGAGTGTCGTGATGGAGTTCGACGGGGGAGGAGTGCCGCGCTCGATCTTCCTCGGCGACCTCTCCGCAGCCCCTCAGCGCATGCTGCAGCGCTCAGCGAGGCTGACGCCGTATGCGGTGGTCAAGGTGGCTCATCACGGCAGTGCGGATCAGGAGCCAGGGCTGTACGAGATGATCCGGCCGCGGGTGGCCCTGTTCAGCGTCGGAGCGGACAACGACTACGGCCATCCACGCTCCGAGACCCTCGACCTTTTGGCCGCGACCGGCGCGCATGTGCTGCGCACCGACGAGCAGGGACGCGTCCTGCTCGGCCTCCGGGACGGCGAGCTACAGGTCTGGACGGAGCAGGTGGGGCGGTGACAGTCCGAGCCATGTCGGCCACCGCCGGTAGGCTGGATCCATGGCAGCTTCGCGAACCCCCTCCCGCGGCGGCGCGAAGCCCACCAAGATTCCTCAGGTCTCCTGGCGCGAGCCGCACCCCGCCCCGATCGTGCTCGTGTCGGGCCCGGAAGAGGTCTGTGCCGAGAGAGCGATCGCCGGTGTCCGCGACTACCTCCGGGCCGAAGACCCTGCACTCGAAGTGAGCGACGTCCGCGCCGATGACTACGCTCCTGGAACGCTGCTCTCTCTCACCTCACCGTCGCTTTTCGGAGAACCCCGCCTGGTACGTGTCTCGGGTGTGGAGAAATGCTCCGATGCGTTCATCCAGGAGGCGGTGTCCTACCTCGACAACCCGCAAGAGGGGGCGACGGTCATCCTTCGCCACACCGGCGCCAGCGTGCGCGGCAAGAAGCTTCTCGACGCGCTTCGCGCCGGGAACGGCGGCGGTATCGAGATCGCCTGCCCAGCCATCAAGCGCGACAGCGACCGGGTCGACTTCGCCGCCGGCGAGTTCCGTGCGGCGAAGAAGCGCATCGCGCCTCCCGCTCTGCGCGCGCTGGTCTCTGCATTCGCCGACGATCTCACCGAGCTCGCTGCGGCCTGTCAGCAGCTCATCGGCGACGTCGAGGGCGATATCTCCGAAGAGATCGTCACCAAGTACTACGGTGGCCGTGTCGAGGTCTCGGCCTTCGTCGTCGCAGACACGGCGATCGCCGGTCGGTACGGTGAGGCTCTCATCGCCCTCCGCCATGCGCTCTCATCGGGTGCCGACCCCGTGCCGATGGTCGCGGCGTTCGCGATGAAGCTGCGCACCATGGCGCGTGTCGCCGGCAACCGCGAGCCGAGCCGCCAGCTCGCTCAGCGCCTGGGCATGAAGGACTGGCAGGTGGATCGTGCCCGCCGCGACCTCGCAGGCTGGAACGAGCGCTCGCTCGGGATGGCGATCCAGGCCACGGCGAGGGCCGACGGCGAGGTCAAGGGTGCCGCTCGTGACCCGATCTTCGCGCTCGAGCGCATGGTCACCGTGATCGCCACGCGTCAGCCGTTCGGGGAGTAGCCGATCGCCTCAGGACCCGGCCCGCTCGCCGAGGCGATGACCTTTCCGAGGCAATGAAGAAGGCCCGCCCCGATGACGGGACGGGCCTTTCTCAGAAGCTTCGGCTCAGAGGGAAGCGACCTGCTTGGCGAGAGCCGACTTGCGGTTCGACGCCTGGTTCTTGTGCAGGACACCCTTGCTGACGGCCTTGTCGAGCTTGACGGCGGCCTTCTTCAGGGCAGCCTCTGCTGCTGCCTTGTCGCCGGCGGAGACGGCCGTGCGAGTGGTGCGGATGACCGTCTTGAGCTCGCTCTTCACGGCCTTGTTGCGCTCGCGCGCCTTCTCGTTGGTCTTGTTGCGCTTGATCTGCGACTTGATGTTTGCCACGTGTGGACGCTTTCTGTACAGGAGTGTTCGGAATGCCGGCAGCAGAAGAGGGCTGCTGCACAGCGGTCGTGAGGGAAGAACCCACACGCAAGCCAAGAGTCGAGTCTACCAGCAGACGGGCTGTTGACGCGAAACGGCGACGGGAACACGAGACGCCGTCGCGCTTTCGATGGTACCGGGTGCAGAATCATCACTCCCGACACTGATGTCAAGGAGCCCACATGACCCCCGAGTCCTCTCGTTCGTCCCTGCCCTCAGGGCTCCGCTGGTCCGCGGCGACCTCGGCCTTCCAGATCGAGGGGTCGCGCCCCACCGGGATATCAGGACGATCGATCTGGGACGACTTCCTCGAGAGGCCGGGAGCTATCCTCGACGGTTCGGTCGCAGACCCGGCCTGTGACAGCTATCGACACCCCGAGGCCGACGTCGCTCTCGCAGCCGGGCTCGGGCTCGATCGCTACAGGTTCTCGATCCCCTGGGCCCGCGTACAGCCGGACGGCCTCGGACGCGGCGACGGGGTGGCGCTCGATCACTACTCCCGTCTGGTCGATCTTCTCCTCGACGCGGGAGTCGTGCCGTTTCCCACCCTGTTCCACTGGGAGATGCCGAGCAGAATCGAAGCGGGCGGCGGCTGGCTCGAGAGGGACACGGCGGACCGCTTCGCCGACTACGCAGCGATCGTGGCGGATCGTCTCGGCGACCGTGTGCAGCACTGGTACACCCTGAACGAGCCCGCCATGACGACGCTCCAAGGCTATGCGGTCGGTGCGCTGGCACCCGGGAAGCAGCTCCTCTTCGGCGCGCTGCCGACCGCGCACCATCAGCTGCTCGCCCACGCTCGGGCGGCGGCCGCTCTGCGCGAGCATGGTGCCGCATCGGTCGGATTGGTCAACAACCACACCTGGGTCCTGCCGCTGCGCGACACCGCCGAGGACCACCAAGCGGCGGCGATCTACGACCTGATCCACAACCGCGTCTTCAGCGAGCCGCTCCTCGCCGGTTCGTACCCCGACCTGGAAGCACTCGGCCTGCCTCCGATGCCTGTGCAGGACGGTGACCTCGAAGCCATCGGCCGCTCGATCGACTTCTACGGCATCAACTTCTACAACCCGACCACGGTGACCGCAGCAGCGGAGGAGAGTCCGATCCCGTTCGACATCGTGCCCACACCCGGAGCGCCGGTGACCGGGTTCGGTCCGGAATGGCCGATCATGCCGAGCGCTCTGCACGATCTTTTGATCGACCTGCACGCCTGGCATCCGCAGCTGCCGCCCGTGATCATCGGTGAGAACGGGGCCTCGTTCCCCGAGCCCGACCGTGCCGCCCGCGTCGACGATGCCGACCGGATCTCTTACCTCGCCGACCACATCGCGGCCGTCGGCGATGCGATCGATGCGGGGGTGCCGGTGGAGGAGTACACGGTGTGGTCCCTGCTGGACAACTGGGAGTGGGCCGACGGCTACACTCAGCGCTTCGGTCTCGTGCACGTCGACTTCGATACGGGCGAGCGCACGCCCAAGGCTTCGTACGACTGGTATCGAGAGGTCATCGCGAGCTCGCGTGCAGCGGTTCCTCAGGTGGCCGGGACGGGGGAGAAGCGGTGACCGAGGTCGTCGGCGCTCGCACGGCGCGGGCGGGGGCGCGATCCCGCTCCACTGTGGCGATGGCGAGCTGCAGCACAGCGTTGAAGATCTGCGGTCGCATCGCGGTGACGAGGTGCGTCGTCCGCGGCACGATGATGAGCTCGGCGTGCGGTGCGAGCCGTCGGAACAGCGACTCGTTGAGCCGCAGCTGATCGTACTGCCCGTTCACGAACCAGAGCGGAACCGTGACGCGGGGGATCGCAGCGGCGATGTCGAGTGCCGCCAGGCTGCGAAGCGCGGCGTCCTGGGTGTCCAGTGCGTACCCGCCTGCGGCGAAGTCGGATCGGGTCTCGAGGGGGATGGTAGCCTCGAGCATCCGTCTGGTGAGCCACATCCCACGGTCGGGGAGGGAATCGACGGCCCGGGCGAACAGGCGATAGGCGCGAAGACCGGCGCCGCGGGGGAGCGACGTGCAGGCGGCGGCGATGAGCCCGGCGACCGGCGGACGCTCTGCCCCGCCGGCATAGGCGAGACACAGCAGGCCGCCCAAGGAATGCCCCACCAGGAGCACCGGACCCCTCTCGGCTGCGGCGCGCACCGCGACGTCGATCGTGTGCAGCGCCTCGTGAAGGGTGAAGTCCTCCTGCATGCGGGTGCCGTGACCCGGCAGATCCACGGCGGTGAATGTGGCGCCGCGCTCTTCGAGGTGGGCAGCCTGAGATCGCCACATGGTGGCCGAGGTGCGGATGCCGTGCACGAAGACGATCTGGGCGCTCACGGGTTCAGCATAAGGAAAGCGGGGCCGGTGGATGAACCACCGACCCCGCTTCGACACGATGTGTGTCAGAGAGTGTTACTTCTCCCAGCCGACGTTCTCGACCGGGGTAATGCCGAACAGGTCGAGACCGACGTAGGGCTCGGGCGTGAGGTTCGCCAGGCCTTCCTTGACGGTGTAGATCTGCGGGCCGTTGTACAGCGGGATGAGGCCCCAGCGCTTGTAGATCTCGGGCTCGAGCTTCATCGCGGCAGCGGTCTGCGCCTCGGGGTCGCTCTGCGACTCGACCTTGTCCTTGATCTCGGCG
This sequence comes from Microbacterium sp. BF1, assembly GCF_019279095.1. NCBI lineage: Bacteria > Bacillati > Actinomycetota > Actinomycetes > Micrococcales > Microbacteriaceae > Microbacterium > Microbacterium sp. BF1. The sequence goes on from NZ_JAGYWT010000009.1 coordinate 5,103, forward strand.
TCGAGTTCGGCGTCACCGACACCCGACAGGTTGAGACCAGAGTCCGAGCAGTACAGCTGGCAGAACCAGGCCGCACCGAACGGGTCGGAGGAGGTGAAGCGGAGTCCGGAGACATCCCAGTTCTTCGAGGTGTAGTCCTCGGAGAACTGGCTGGCCGGGCGGACCTCGACCTTGACGTCGATGCCGATCGCCTTCTGCTGAGCCTGCAGCGACTGCGCGAGGGCCTTCTGCGTCGCGGAGTCAGCCCAGATCGGGTACACGACGGAGAGCTTGACGCCGTCCTTCTCGCGGATTCCGTCGGAGCCTTCCGTCCAGCCTGCCTCGTCGAGGAGCTTCTTGGCGCCCTCGACATCGAACTTCCAGCCGGCGGCCTTCATCGAGTCGGAGTAGCCGGGCTGGAACGAGAACAGGGTCAGCGAGCCGGCCGGGTCCTCTTCGTATCCGAGGCCGTTCCAAGCGATCTGCTTCTGCTGATCGATGTTGATCGCCTTGAAGAACGCCTCGCGAACCTTGACGTCCTCGAACTGCGGCTTGGTCGAGTCGACCTGCAGGATCGTGTTGGCCGTCTGCTGTGCGCGGTAGACCACGGCGCCGTCGACGTCCTTGACCTGATCGATGAGCTCCTGGGAGCCCGTCTCGACCATGTCGACCTCGCCGTTCTTGAAGGCATTGACGCCGGCCTGGGCGTCCATGCCGGTCATGGTGACCTCGTCGAGCAGGGGAGCGTCGCCCCACCACTCGGGGTTCGGCTTGAACGAGACGTAGCCCTTGTTGGCGTCGAACTCGTTGATCGTGTACGGACCTGCGCCCCACTCGGGGTGCGGGTTCTCGATCATCGCCTCGTTGAAGGTGGTCGGGTCAGCGAGCGCGGGGTGCATGACGCCGCCGTTGAACGGCATCTGCGGCCATGCGAACTCGCCCTTGAAGGTGACGATGGCGGTCTTGGCCGTGTCGCCCTGCTCGACGGACTCGATGTCCTTGTAGCCGTCGGTCGCGTTCGGGTTGAAGCCCTCGTCGTAGGAACGGTTGGCCTTCCACGTGGCGTCGATGGCCGTCCAGTCCATGTCGGTGCCATCGTTCCAGTGCGCCTCGTCGGTGAACGTGAAGGTCAGGACCGTCTTGCCGTCCTTCACCTCGTTCTTCCACTCGGAGAGGTAGTTGTCGTTCTTGTACTGCGTGCCATCCGGCTTCATGAGGATGATCTGCGGCATGTACCACGCGGCGATGCGCGCGGTGTCGGCGCTGCCGTCGCTGTTGAACGAGTTCAGCTGCGGCGGGACCTCGCGGATGGCGAAGTTGACCGTGCCACCCTCCTTGAGGTTCTCGCGCGGCTGCGGGTTGTAGTTCGCCATCTCGACACCGGCTGCTTCGCCGCTGTCGCCCTTGTCGCTACCACCGGTGGTGCCGGTAGCGCACCCGCTGAGCGCGAGTGCGAAAGCGCCGGTGAGTGCCAGCGCTCCCATCAGCTTGTACTGCTTCATGGTGCTCCTTTCGCCTTGCGGCGTGTCATAAGGGGAGAATAGTTCGCCGAATCCCCGATTGCCCGGGCGGCGAGTGAATCTGGGCTAACCGTTATCGGACGGTGATGCGCTCCTCATCAGGAGGCAGCGGGGTGGGCCGACATGGTCGCCGGATCGAACACGATCCGCTCGCGGGTGCGCTCGATGTCGGGATCCGGCACAGGGATCGCCGACAGCAGCGCCTTGGTGTACGGGTGCTGCGGGTTGTCGAAGACGTCGTCCACGTCGCCGTGCTCGACGAAGTCGCCGAGATACATCACGGCGACCCGGTCGGCGATGTGTCGGACGACGGAAAGGTCGTGGGCCACGAACAGATACGACAGTCCGAGCTTGACCTTGAGGTCGTCCAGCAGATTGATGACGCCGGCCTGGATCGACACGTCGAGCGCGGAGACCGGCTCATCGAGCACCAGGATCTTCGGGTTGGTCGACAGCGCCCTGGCGATGCCGATGCGCTGACGCTGTCCACCGGAGAACGCCTGCGGGAAGCGGTCGCTGTGCGCGGGGTTGAGCCCGACGAGGTCCATCAGCTCCTTGACACGCCGGTGCGCCTCGGCCTTCGGCGTACCGATGGCCGACAGCGGCTCCGAGATGATGTCCGCGACCGTCATGCGAGGGTCGAGGGCGCCCATCGGATCCTGGAACACGATCTGGATGTCGCGGCGCAGAGCCCGCTCCACCTTGTGGCTGCGGATGTCGTTGACGCTGGTTCCCGCGATCACGATGTCGCCCTCGGTCTGCTTGACCATGTCCATGATCTGGAGGAGCGTCGTGGTCTTCCCACTGCCGGATTCGCCGACGATGGCCAGGGTCTCTCCCTCGCGCACGTCGAAGCTGATGCCCTTGATCGCGTGCACCTCGCCGACCTTGCGCTTCAGGAACGCACCCTTGAGCAGGGGGAAGGTCTTGGTGAGGTTCTTCACCTCGAGGGTGATCGGTCGCTGTTCGCGGGGCACCCGGGTCAGCGGGCTCTCGGGTGCCTCACGAACGGGGTACACGGGCAGACCTCCGAGCAGGCCGCCGTCGGTGATCTCGTTCGCGCGGATGCAGGCTGCACGGTGCTCCTCGCCGCCGCCGGTGAGGACCGGCAGGAGCTCGGGCTCGCTGGTGCGGCACGCGTCCATGACGATGGGGCAGCGGTCAGCGAACGGGCAGGCATCCGGCAGGTCGATCAGCAGGGGAGGGTTGCCCTTGATCGGGGTGAGAGGCTCCTTCTCCGCCTTGTCCACACGAGGGATGGCGCCGAGGAGACCGATCGAGTACGGCATGCGGGTCTGGTGGAACAGCTCGCGCACCGGCGCCTGCTCGACCGGCTTGCCGGCGTACATGACCATCACATCGTCGGCCGTGCGGGCGACGACTCCCATGTCGTGGGTGATCATCATCACGGCGGCACCGGTCTCGGCCTGGGCCTTCTCGATCAGGTCGAGAATCTGCGCCTGGATCGTGACGTCGAGAGCCGTGGTGGGCTCGTCGGCGATGATCAGCTTCGGGTCGTTAGCCATCGCGATGGCGATGACGACGCGCTGCCGCATGCCGCCCGAGAACTCGTGCGGGAAGGACTTCATCCGCTTCTCGGGCTCGGTGATGCCGACCAGCTTGAGGAGATCGATCGAGCGCGCCGTCGCCTCCTTGATGCTGAGGTTGCGGTGCACCGTCAGCGCCTCGATCAGCTGCGCGCCGATCGTGTATACCGGGGTGAGAGAGGTCAGCGGGTCCTGGAAGATCATCGAGATCCCGTTGCCGCGGATGGTGGAGAGCTGTGCGTCGGTCTTTCCCAGGAGCTCCTGGCCGTCGAACACGATCGACCCTGAGACCTTGGCGTTCTCATCGAGCAGGCCCATCACCGCGAGAGAGGTGACGGACTTGCCGGAACCGGACTCGCCGACGATGCCGAGGGTCTTTCCCGCTTCGAGGTCGAAGGAGACGCCGCGCACGGCGTCGACGCGGCCCGCCTCGGAAGCGAAGCTGACCTTGAGGTCGCGGACCGAGAGTACGGGGCTCATGCGCGGCCTCCTGCAGCCGAAGTGGGATCGAGGGCATCGCGCAGTCCATCGGCGATGAGCGCCATGGACACGGTCAGCATGGTGAGGACCAACGCGGGGAAGTAGAACAGCCACGGCGAGCTGGTGATCGAGGAGCTGCCCTCACCGATCAGCGAGCCGAGCGAGACATCGGGGATCTTCACACCGAAGCCGATGAAGGACAGGCCGGTCTCGGTCGTCACCGCCGCGACGATGCCGAGGGTGAAGTTGATGACCAGCAGGGATCCGATGTTCGGGATCAGGTGACGTGTCACGATGCGCAGGCCGCGGACGCCCATGTAGCGCGCGGCTTGGACGTACTCGCGCTCACGCAGCGAGAGCGTCATCGTCCAGATGATGCGAGCGGGGAAGAACCAGCTGACGAAGATCATCACGAACGCGATGACCCACCACACGCCGCCGGAGTCGTTCGAGATGATCGACAGCAGGAGGAAGGTCGGCACGACCATCATGAAGTGGATGACGAGCAGCGCGATTCGCTCGAACCAGCCGCCGAAGTACGCGGCGGCGGTACCGACGAGCGCGGAGAGGATCGTCGTTCCCACCGAGACCGTGATCGCGATCATGAGGGATCGCTGCAGGCCGATGGCCGTCTGCGTGTAGGTGTCGTTGCCGGCGCCGTTGGTGCCGAACCAGTGCGCCGCGGACGGCGGCTGGCTCAGCGCGAGGAAGTCCATGCTGTCGACGGCGTACGGCGACAGCAGCGGACCCAGCGTGGAGAAGAGGACCAGCACGAGCAGGACGACGACGCCGCCGACGGCCGGCTTGTTGCGCATGAACCGGCGCGTGTAGAGCGTCCACTTGGACAGCGACTTGTCCGCGGCGCGGTCGGCGCTGGACGGCGCTGCCGGCGGCTCGACGAGGGGATCGATCATATCGGTGGTCATAATCAGCTCACCCTCACTCGCGGGTCGAGAACGACGACGATGATGTCGGCGAGCACCGCACCGATCGCTGTCAGCACGGCGCCGAAAGCGGCGACGGCGACGACGCCGTTGATGTCGTTGTTGTTGATGGTGTCGAGGAAGTACCGCCCCATGCCCTGCCAGGCGAAGATGCGCTCCGTCAGGATCGCGCCGGTGAAGATCGTCGGGATCGTGAACGCGACCTGCGTCGCGACCGGGATGAGCGACGTGCGCAGGGCGTGCTTGCGGACCGCCTGCGCCTTGGTCAGCCCCTTGGCCCGGGCGGTGCGCACGTAGTCGGCGTTGATGTTGTCCAGCAGCAGCGACCGCTGCAGGAAGTGGTACTGGGCGTAGCCGACGATCACGAGCGCGATCGTGGGCAGCGTGAGGTGCTGCAGGGTGTCGACCAGCACGGGGAAGAAGCCGGTGACGCCGGGGCTCGAGGAGCCGGTGACGTAGAAGATGCGGACGCCGGTCCACTCGTTGAGGGAGATCGCGAGGAGCACCACGGCGAGTCCGGCGACGATGATGTTCACGTTCATCGTGATGATCGAGGTCGCCTGGCCGATGCGGTCGGCGAGCTTGTACTGACGCGAGGCGGTGTAGACACCGAGCCAGATGCCGAGCACCGCCGCGATGATCGTCGCCCCGAGAACGAGCTCGGCGCTGACCCACATGCGGTATGAGACCTGCTCGTTCACTGACTGACCGGTGGGACTCACACCCCAGTCCCAGCGGATCAGGATGCCGCTGAACCAGTTCCACCACCGCTCGATCAGCGGAACCGTGTCGCTGAGGTTGCGGGGGATGAGGACGTTGTCGATCTGCTCCGGAGAAAGCGGAGGTCGGCGCCCGACGTAGTTGCTGCGCGGATCCAGGAAACCCCACGCCAGGAAGAACGTGAGATTCGTGGCGACCACGATCATGAGCAGCCAGCCGAGTGCTCGGCGCAGGAGGTACTTGATCAAGGGGGGGTCAGTCTTTCTCTTCTACAGACGCGCTCGGGATCTGCCGACGCAACGCTGAGTCAGTTGGATACACAATCGCCATCCACCGAACTCTGCGACGCGACGACCATCACGGGGTGTATGACGGAGTCTTATCGCTTGCGGGATCCGGTGTCACGGATTTTCCCTGGCAACTTCGGGAGACTATCACCGGTATGCCCGAATCGGGGATTAGCCTCCCCTGACCGTAGAATCGAGTGGACATGTCCCCACGCGCTCTCACTCCTCTTCAGCCTGCTGCGACGCCGGCTGCGCAGATCCGTAACTTCTGCATCATCGCCCACATCGATCACGGCAAGTCGACGCTCGCCGACCGCATGCTCCAGATCACCGGAGTCGTCTCCGATCGTGACATGCGTGCGCAGTACCTCGACCGCATGGACATCGAGCGCGAGCGCGGCATCACCATCAAGAGCCAGGCGGTCAGGATGCCGTGGGAGCTCGATGGCCAGACCGTCGCTCTGAACATGATCGACACGCCCGGTCACGTCGACTTCACCTACGAGGTCTCGCGTTCGCTCGCGGCCTGCGAGGGAGCGATCCTGCTCGTCGACGCGGCACAGGGCATCGAGGCGCAGACTCTCGCGAACCTCTACCTGGCGCTCGAGAACGACCTGCACATCATCCCGGTGCTCAACAAGATCGACCTGCCGGCCGCCGACCCGGAGAAGTACGCCAAGGAGCTGGCTTCACTCATCGGCGGCAAGCCGGAGGACGTGCTGCGCGTCTCGGGCAAGACCGGTGTCGGCGTCGAAGAGCTGCTCGACCGGTTGGTCCAGGAGATCCCCGCGCCGACCGGCGACGCGGATGCTCCGGCCCGCGCGATGATCTTCGACTCGGTGTACGACGCCTACCGCGGTGTGGTCACCTACGTGCGCATGGTCGACGGAAGCCTGTCACCGCGCGAGCGCATCCAGATGATGTCCACCGGAGCGAACCACGAAGCCCTCGAGGTCGGCGTGTCGAGCCCGGAGCCGACTCCGACCAAGGGGCTCGGCGTCGGCGAGGTGGGCTACCTCATCACAGGTGTGAAGGATGTGCGCCAGTCGAAGGTCGGCGACACCATCACCACGTCGCGGAAGCCGGCATCCGAGGCCCTGCCGGGGTACACCGACCCGAAGCCGATGGTCTTCTCCGGGCTGTACCCGATCGACGGCAGCGACTACGCCGAGCTGCGCGAGGCCCTCGACAAGCTCAAGCTCTCCGACGCTTCCCTCGTGTACGAGCCGGAGACCTCGGTCGCGCTCGGTTTCGGTTTCCGCTGCGGCTTCCTCGGACTGCTGCACCTCGAGATCATCACCGAGCGTCTGGCCCGCGAGTTCAACCTCGACCTCATCACGACCGCGCCCAGCGTGATCTACGAAGTACTGACGAGCGACACCGGCGAGACCGTCACCGTGACCAACCCGAGCGAGTATCCCGACGGGCGCATCGGCTCGGTGTCGGAGCCGATGGTCAAAGCGGCGATCCTGCTGCCCAAGGACTACGTCGGCACGGTCATGGAGCTGTGCCAGTCGCGTCGTGGAACGCTGCTCGGCATGGAGTACTTCTCCGAGGAGCGCGTCGAGCTGCGCTACAACATGCCGCTCGGCGAGATCGTCTTCGACTTCTTCGATCAGCTGAAGTCGAAGACCCAGGGGTATGCGTCGCTCGACTACGAGCCCTCAGGGCAGCAGGAAGCCGACCTGGTGAAGGTCGACATCCTCCTGCAGGGGGAGAAGGTCGATGCCTTCAGTTCGATCGTGCACCGCGACAAGGCCTACGCCTACGGCACGATGATGGCCGAGCGTCTGCGCAAGCTCATCCCTCGCCAGCAGTTCGAGGTGCCGATCCAGGCCGCGATCGGTGCCCGCATCATCGCGCGCGAGACGATCCGCGCTATTCGCAAGGACGTGCTCGCCAAGTGCTACGGCGGTGATATCACCCGCAAGCGCAAGCTCCTCGAGAAGCAGAAGGAGGGCAAGAAGCGCATGAAGATGGTCGGCCGCGTCGAGGTCCCCCAGGAGGCGTTCATCGCCGCGCTCTCGGGCGACGTCGAAGGCAAGGACAAGAAGTAGCGAGCCTCGATCGCGCCCGCGGGATATGACGCCCCGCGGCGCGTGGGGGTGTTCGCTCAGGTAATGCGAAGTAGGGTGGAAGTCATGCGGCGCGGGACTTTCCGAGACGACACGGTGGACTATGCGGCCGTGGGTGCGACCCATGCGCCCGACCTGATGCAGTACCCGCCGGAGCGCAGCATCCCGGCGGAGGAGTCTTGGCGCATCGGCAGCGGTGTCGAACGTTTCCAGACCGCCGGTGAAGCCCTTCTGTCGTGGACCGCGCAGCGTGCGGCCGGACTGTCGGTGGAAGACGTGCGTCCTGCGCCAGGGCCCGCCTATGCGGGCGTGAGCTTCGATGCCGAAGGCAATCCGATCGCGCCGAGCAAGCGCGACGTCGAGCCCCGCTACGACGCGGAGGGCATGCCCTTCGTCGGGGCGGGGATGACGCTGCACCTTCGAGGACGCGTCGCCGGCATGCGCGCCGATTCCGAGCTGCGAGTGATCTCCGTCACGGAGGAGACCCGACGCGTCGGGTTCGTACTCGGAACCGTCGGCGGATCGGTGGTCAGCGGAGAAGAGTCGTTCGACGTGGACTGGCGTGAAGACAACGACGAGGTGTGGTTCACCGTGCGCGCCTTCGACGCGCCGAACGGCCTGCTCTACCGCACGATCCCCGCTCTCGTGAAGCGTCGCCGTCGTGAGCTCTTCGCACGCTACCTCCGGGCGATCTCCCCGCTCTACGCGACCCCGCTCTGATGGCGGGACCGCTTCCTCTCGGAGACCCAGCGCCCGCGGACGGGCACCTGCCGGCCGATCTTCCGATCGATACGACGGTGCCGTTCTCCGCGTATCTGCACATTCCGTTCTGCACTGTGCGCTGCGGGTACTGCGACTTCAACACCTACACGTCGACCGAACTGCGCGGGGCGAAGCAGGAGGACTACGCGTCGACTCTGATCTCCGAGATCGCGCTCGCCCGTCGAGCGCTGGGCGACGCGGGAGCGCTGCGGCCGATGGACACGGTCTTCTTCGGCGGCGGTACACCGACGCTTCTTCCCGCAGGCGACCTCGCGCGCATGCTCGAAGCGGTGACCGGTGCCTTCGGCCTCGCCGATGGGGCGGAGGTCACAGTCGAGGCGAATCCCGATACCGTGACGCCCGAGGTGGCCCGCACTCTGGCGCGGGCCGGAGTCACGAGGATGTCGGTCGGCATGCAGTCGGCTGTTCCGCACGTGCTCGCCGCGCTCGATCGCACCCATCGCCCGGAGAACGTGCGCACCGCCGTCGCCGCAGCGAAGGACGCGGGGCTCGCGGTGAGCGTCGACCTGATCTACGGGGCCCCGGGGGAGTCGCTGTCCGACTGGGAGGCCTCCCTCGATGCCGCGCTGGTGCTCGAACCCGACCACATCTCCGCCTACGCGCTCATCATCGAAGACGGCACGAAGCTCGCCCGCCAGATCCGCCGCGGCGAGGTTCCGACTCCGGATGACGACCTCCAGGCCGACATGTACGAGCTCGCCGATGCCCGTCTCGCAGACGGCGGCTTCGACTGGTATGAGGTGAGTAACTGGGCGCGCACGCCCGATCGCCGTTCCCGCCACAACCTCGCGTACTGGCGGGGGAGCGACTGGTGGGGCTTCGGTCCCGGTGCGCACAGCCACGTCGCCGGTCTGCGCTGGTGGAACGTGAAGCACCCGGCCGCCTACGCGCAGCGTCTGGCGGCAGCCGAATCGCCGGCGGCCGGAACCGAGCGCCCGGACGACGAGTCGCG
>NZ_JAGYWT010000090.1:0-7159 GCF_019279095.1 Microbacterium sp. BF1
ATGAAGAACCAGACGTGCGAGACGACGATCGCGACAATCACGAGGGCCCCGACTCCGATCGCTGCCCGGTTCAGAACCTTGAGGGCACCGTGTTCGTCGCTCGCCTTCATCACGCGGCCGAGAGCGAACACATCGACACCATCACGGGTCGCAGTGTGAAACGGGACCAGTTCCGCGGCAAGGACTGACCCGGGGCCGGATCTCGGCTCACGGATCTGCTCTCACGGATCTGCTCTCACGACGCGAGAGCCAACCCCGCGGCGAGCGCGAAGCCCAGCACGGTCGCGAGTCCTGTCGACTCCTTGGCCTTGGACTGCGCCTCGGGGACCATCGAGTCGACCAACATCACCAGCAGCGCCCCGGCAGCGAAGCCGCTCGCCGCCGCACGGAACTCGTCGCCGGTGACACTCGCGAGACCGAATCCCGCAACCGTCGCGACAGCGCAGATCACGGCCACGCCCGCCCAGAGCAGCAGCACCCGCGACTTCGCCATGCCGCCTTCGAGCAGGTCGGCGGCCGAACCGATCGACTCCGGCAGGTTCGAGACCAGGATGGCGACCACGAGCGCGATGCTGACGGGTTCGCCGGATGCGAGCCCGATGCCGAGCACCAGCTGCTCAGGGATGCCGTCGAGCAGTGCCCCCACGGCGAGCTGGCCTCCGCCCGCCTTCTCCTTGGCCTTCGCGGCTCGGGCGTCGAGGATGCGGTCGGCGATGTAGTAGCTGATCGCTCCCGCCGCGACGCCGATCACGAGAGGGATGGGACCGGCGAGGTCGAGTCCCTCCTCCCAGAGTTCGAAGGCGATCGAGGCCATCAGCGCGCCTGCGCCGAAACCCAGCACGATGCCGAGCCAGCGCGGCGGCCAGGTGCGCAGCAGCGCGAGCACCGCTCCGACGAACAGCGGCGCCGCCGCGACCAGACCCCACAGGATCGCTCCACCCATGTCCGACCTCCGTGCGCCCTACTCTCCCACTTCTGCGGCGCTCTGCCACCCTGGCGTCGCCGAGGACGGCGACGTGTCGCGTGACGGCGACGGGAGTTCCTTCCCCGCTGCGCCTGGCGCGCCACGAAGATGTCGTTCAGTCGGAGTAGTCGGCGTTCGGGGTGACGAACGTCGCCGTGTACTCCTCGGTGCAGGGTGTCAGGACATAGACCTTGCCCCAACCCCAGCCCATGAGCATCGGATCGTCCTGGCTCAGACGCGTCTGCCGGTCGCCCGTCTCGATGACGACCCACCCCGCATCGTCCGTCCGCCAGCTGGCCTTCCCGACGACCGGGGTCACGTCACCGTCGAGACACACCCGCCCGTCGTCGAGCTCCCGTTCCTCGGTGCCGAGCATCAGCGCCGAGACCTCGGCTGTGCCGTCATCGTTGAGTGTGAAACCGGCGAGTTCCGAGGCCTCTTCGAAGCCGTGATACGTCGCGGGGAACGACAGGTGCGCCGCCATGTCCTGCCGCGCGAGCGTCGACCCGCGGAAGGTCTGAAACGCCGCGACGAGAAGCACGGCGAGGATCACGCCTCCCGCGACGAACCACCACAGTCCACGCAACCGTGCTCTCTGCATGCGGGCACTGTATCGATGCGTCCTGCGCGTATGCCGCCGATATGAAGCACTCCGCATCCGCCTTTCAAATGGTACCGTCATGGCATGAGGGCAACCATGGACAAGGCAGGCCGGATCGTGATTCCGGCCGCACTTCGCGAGCGCGTCGGATTGATCCCCGGCCCGGTCGATCTCATCCTCGACGGCAACGGCATTCGCATCGAGATCGATGCCCCGGACAACGTCGTCGAGAAGGATGGCCGTCTGGTCATCACAGGAGGACCGACACTCACCGTGGATGAGATCCGGGAGCTCCGACTTGCCGATCAGCGCTGATCTCCTCCTCGACACCAGCGCCGCGATCGCGCTGGTCCACGACCAGAATCCGGCACACGAACGCATACTCCAACTCACCCACGGTCGCGTCATCGGCCTCGCCGGGCACGCGTCCGTCGAGATGTACTCGGTACTGACGCGGATGCCGGGCGCCGCGCGCGTCAGTCCCGGTCGCGCGCAGGAGATCATCGAGCGGTCGTTCCCCGCTTCCGCACCGCTCTCGCCGACGTCGGCGGAGGCCGCGATCGCCACCTTCGCAGACGCGGGAATCGCAGGAGGATCGGTGTACGACGGACTCGTCGGCCTCGCCGCACGTGATGCCGCCATCACGCTTCTCACGTGCGACCGCCGCGCCATGGGCACGTATGCCGCGTTGCGGGTGGAGGTCCTCCTCGCCTGACGGGCTTTCGTCACTGTCATGCGAGACAGGGCGACACGCCGCCCGCGGATAGACTGGGAGCCATGTCCAAGGTCCTCCAGTCCCTGCCCGTCGGCGAGCGCGTCGGCATCGCCTTCTCCGGAGGACTCGACACCTCCGTCGCCGTCGCCTGGATGCGTGAGAAGGGCGCCGTGCCCTTCACCTACACCGGCGACCTCGGTCAGTACGACGAAGACGACATCGCATCGATCCCCGGTCGCGCGCTGGAGTACGGCGCCGAGGCCTCGCGGCTGATCGACTGCAAGACCGCCCTGGTCGAAGAGGGCTTCGTCGCCCTCTCCTGCGGCGCCTTCCACATCCGCTCCGGCGGCAAGACCTACTTCAACACGACGCCCCTCGGGCGCGCGGTCACCGGCACCATGCTGGTGCGCGCCATGAAGGAGGACGGCGTCGACATCTGGGGCGACGGCTCCACCTACAAGGGCAACGACATCGAGCGGTTCTACCGCTACGGCCTGCTCGCCAACCCGCGCCTGCGCATCTACAAGCCGTGGCTCGACGCCGACTTCGTCACCGAGCTCGGCGGCCGCAAGGAGATGAGCGACTGGCTCGTCGCCCGCGACTTCCCCTACCGTGACTCCGCCGAGAAGGCCTACTCGACCGACGCCAACATCTGGGGTGCGACGCACGAGGCGAAGACGCTCGAGCACCTGAACGTGTCGCTCGAGACCGTCGACCCCATCATGGGCGTCAAGTTCTGGGACCCGGCCGTCGCCATCGAGACCGAAGACGTCACTGTGACCTTCGAGGCCGGCCGCCCCGTCGCGATCAACGGCGTCGAGTACAGCGACCCGGTGGCCCTGGTCATGGAGGCCAACACGATCGGCGGACGCCACGGCCTCGGCATGAGCGACCAGATCGAGAACCGCATCATCGAGGCGAAGTCCCGCGGCATCTACGAGGCCCCGGCCATGTCGCTGCTGTTCATCGCCTACGAGCGCCTGGTCAACGGCATCCTGAACGAAGACACCCTCGCGACGTACCACGAGCAGGGTCGCCGCCTCGGTCGCCTCATGTACGAGGGGCGCTGGCTCGAGCCGCAGTCGCTCATGCTGCGCGAGTCGATCCAGCGCTGGGTCGGCCTCACGATCTCGGGCACCGTCACGATCCGTCTGCGCCGCGGCGACGACTGGACCATCCTCGACACCGTCTCGCCGAACCTCTCGTACGGCCCCGAGAAGCTGTCGATGGAGCGCGTCGGCGACGCGGCCTTCGGACCGGTCGACCGCATCGGCCAGCTCACGATGCGCAACCTCGACATCGCCGACTCGCGCGCACGCCTCGAGCAGTACGCGGGCCTCGGTCTCGTCGGAGGTGCAACCGGTGAGCTCGTCGGCCGCGTGACGGCGGGCGAGTCGAGTGAGATCACCGACTCGGTCCCCGGTTCGATCTCCGAAGCCGACGAGACTCTGGCCGGCGCCGTCGACTCCGCATCCGAGGGCGCGGCCTTCGACTCCGGAACCGACTGACCCGACGAACGAACGACGGATGCGCCGACGCCCTGAGGGTGTCGGCGCATTCGTGCGTCAGGCCACTCTGCTCGCCTCGGCGATCCGCGTCGCAGAGCGATCGATGATCCCCGGGAGCACGTCGTCGAACAGGAACAGGAGCGCGGTACGCCCCCATCGCGCAACGCGTGACGCCACACGACGCGGACGGAGCCGGCGGGGCACCCGTCGCCGAACGCCTCGCGGCGAGCGCCGGTGCGGATATGATGCGAAGGCGCGACCCTGAAACGCGCACTGGGGCTCGGTGGGACTGAGTTCCACCTGTCTACCCGAAAGAGTTCTCGACGATGATGACCGATTCGCAGGAATCCGCCGTACCTTCTCGCCCGTCGCTGGGCGTTCGCATCGGACGCATCGCGTTCCTCGTGGTCGCCGGAATCATCGTGATCGCCGTGGCTGCGGCGTTCTTCGTCACGTGGACGATCCAGCGCTCGTTCCCGCGGATCGACGGATCCGTCGAGCTCGACGGACTCACGGCCGAGGTCACGGTGCAGCGCGACGACCGCGGCATCCCGACCATCACCGCCGACTCGACCGACGACCTGTTCTACGCTCAGGGGTTCGTGCACGCGCAGGACCGCTTCTTCGAGATGGACTTCCGTCGCCATGTCACCGCCGGCCGCGTCGCCGAGATGTTCGGGGAGTCGCAGGCGGGGACCGATGCCTTTCTGCGCACGCTCGGCTGGCGCAAGGTCGCCGAGGCCGAGGTCGAGGCGATGGACGACACCACCCGCAGCTACTACGAGGCGTACGCGGATGGCGTGAACGCCTATCTGGCCTCGCGGTCGGGCGCCGAACTGTCGCTCGAGTACGCCGTGATCGGCCTGCAGAATCCCGACTACGCGCCCGAGCCCTGGGAGCCCGCGGATTCCGTGGCCTGGCTCAAGGCCATGGCCTGGGACCTCCGCGGCAACATCGAGGACGAGACCGAACGATCGCTCCTGGCAGCCGAGCTGAGCGGCGACACGGATGGCGAGGGCACGGATCCCACGGCGACCGAAGACACTCTCGCCAAGCTCTACCCCGACTACCCGTTCGACGAGAACCCCGTGATCGTCCCGAAGATCTCGACCGTTCCGACGCTCGGCACCGACGCGGAGCCTGCGGCGTTCACCCCCACCGAGACCGAGGGAGAAGTCCAGCAGGCCTCCACGACCATCGAATGGGAGGAGACGTCGAGCGTCATCGAGGCAGCGAGCGTTCTGGTGGGCGACGTCGGCGAGGGCATCGGCTCGAACTCCTGGGTCGTCTCCGGCGCCCTCACCGAGACCGGGATGCCCCTGCTCGCGAACGACCCGCACCTCGGAGCATCCCTCCCCTCGGTCTGGTACCAGGTGCAGTTGAAGTGCTCGACGGTGGACGAGGCGTGCCCGTTCGATGTCGGAGGCTTCTCGTTCTCAGGGCTCCCCGGCATCGTGATCGGCCACAACCAGAAGGTCGCCTGGGGGTTCACGAACCTCACCACCGACGTCACCGACCTCTACATCGAGCGCGTCGAAGGCGACCAGTACTGGCGCGACGGGGCACTGGTACCCCTCGAAGAGAGCACCGAGACGATCAAGGTCGCGGGCGGTGACGACATCGAGCTCACCATCCGCTCGACCGTGCACGGGCCCCTCATCTCGGGCCTCACCGACGACTTCACCGCGATCGCCGGCGACCCCGAACCCGCGCTCGAGGCTGAGGCCGCCGCCCCGACCGCCCCGGTCCCCGGTTCCGAGGACGACGCCGAGTACGCCGTGAGCCTCCGGTGGACGGCCCTGGACCCCGGCACCGCGGCGACCGCGATCTTCGCGCTCTCCACCGCGCAGGACTTCGAGGACTTCCGCTACGCCGCCTCGCTCTTCGACGTGCCGGCCCAGAACCTCATCTACGCCGACACCGAGGGCAACATCGGGTACCAGACGCCCGGTCGCCTCCCCATCCGCGGCGCCGGGGACGGATGGATGCCTCAGCCCGGATGGGACAGCAGCTACGACTGGACGGGCTTCATCCCGTTCGAGAAACTGCCGGTGTCGTACAACCCGAACTCCGGGTACATCGTGACCGCGAACAACGCGATCGTGACCGACGACTACGAGTACTTCCTCTCCCGGGACTGGGACTACGGCTACCGAGCGGCACGGATCGCCCACCTCATCGAACGGCGGGCGGCCGTCGCGCCCCTGACCGCGGAAGACATGCGCGAGATCCAGATGGACAACGAGATGTGGATCGGCACGCAGCTGGCGAGCGTCATGGGCGACGTCGACGTATCCGGCGCCGGTCCGACCGAGGCCGTCGAACTGCTGCAGGGATGGGACGCCCAGAACACGGCATCGTCGCCTGCCGCGGCCTATGCGAACGTGCTGTGGTCGAACCTGGTGCAGAATATCTTCGCCGAGCGCGCCCAGCCCCTCCCCATCGACGGTCAGGCCCGCCTCTTCACGGTCGTCTCCGCGATGCTGGCCGATCCCTCCGACCCGCTCTGGGTCAACGAGCAGATCGACGTCGACGGGATGGAGCAGATGCTGGCGCTGTCGGCGCAAGAGGCCTACGACGAGCTCGCGGCACTGCAGGGAACTACCGTCTCACGCTGGAACTGGGGCGACCTGCACGCGATCACCCTCACCAGCGACACGCTCGGCTCGTCGGGCATCGCGCCGATCGAAGCGCTCTTCAACCGAGGGCCGTTCCCGGTGGGCGGAGGTGCGTCCGTGGTGAATGCGACCGGGTGGGAGCTCGGCGTCTCGTACGCGACCACCACCGTGCCGTCGATGCGCATGGTGATCGATCTGTCAGATCTCGACGCGTCGACGTGGAACCACCTCACCGGTGCCTCCGGCCATGCCTACAACGAGCACTACACGGATCAGACGGCGGACTGGGCAGCAGGCATCCAGAAGCCGTGGGCGTACTCGGCGAAGGCGGTGAAGGCGGCTGCCGTCGACACTCTGGTGCTGACTCCGGCCGGCTGAGCGAACGGCGCGCGACGGCGTCCCGAGCGGCGCCTCAGGATGCTCGGCTACCGTTGGTGGGTGCCATCCAGCTATCTCGCCCCCAAGGGCACCTCCGTCACGCTCCTGGAGTTCGAGCACGGAGGTGCGACGCTCATCGCCGAGACGTTCGGCGATGGACCGCACACGTACCTTCTCCTGCACGGCATCGGCATGGGTCGCAGCGTCTACCTCGACGTCGTGCAGCGCCTGGAGGGGCGGGTCATCGCGGTCGATCTGCCCGGCTTCGGCGAAGCGCCCGAGCCCACGCGGACCCTCACGATGGAACGGCACGCCGACCTCGTCGCCGCCTACCTCCGACACGTGGACTCAGGCCCCGTCGTGGTGATCGGTCAC
>NZ_JAGYWT010000900.1:0-522 GCF_019279095.1 Microbacterium sp. BF1
CCCGCCTGCACGGCACGCTGCAGGGCCACGTCCTGCGTGAGCGTGGAGCCGGCGATCGACCCGGTGTCATCGGCCCTGGCCACGCCGTTCTCGACCGTGACGCTCACGGCCCCGAGGTCGTAGTGGCCGTCGGCGCTGCCCGCAGCCGCCATCGCATCGGTGATCAGTGCCACACGTGCGGGTGCGGAGTCGAACACGAGCTTGACGACGTGCGGATCGAGGTGCACGTTGTCGGCGATGGCCTCGAGCACCACCCGGTGATCGGCTGCCGCTGCCAGCACCGGTCCAGGAGCACGGTGATGGATGCCCGGCATCGCATTGAACGCGTGGGTGAGGATGGAGGCCCCTGCCTCGAAGGCGGCGACGGCCATCGTGGCGTCCGCATCCGTGTGGCCGACGGCAGCGGCCGAGCCCGCGGCCACGATCTGCCTGATCGCGTCGAGCCCGCCGGACAGCTCCGGCGCGATCGTGATCTGGCGGACGGTGCCGCGTCCGGCATCGAGCAGGAGGGCGACATCCGCC
>NZ_JAGYWT010000901.1:0-519 GCF_019279095.1 Microbacterium sp. BF1
GTGAGATCGGCGATGCGCTCGGGAAGCTGCTCACGCGGGGTCTTCAGCGAGCTGGTGAGCTGCGAGACGATCGCCCGCTCCGCCGCCAGCTCACGGAAGGCGTCGGCACCGACGAGCGCCTCGATACGTCGGTTGGAGGCTCCGACGGAGGACTCTCCGACCAGGCTCACCAGGCCGATCTCCGCGCTCGTGCTCACGTGCGTGCCGGCGCAGAGCTCTCGCGACCAGGGACCGCCGATGTCGACCATGCGCACGACGTCGCCGTACTTCTCGCCGAACAGAGCCATGGCTCCGGCTTCCTTGGCCTCGTCGAGCGAGACGATGCGCGTGGTCACCTCGAGGGATTCCTGCACCGCGCGGTTCGTGATCTCCTCGATCTCGCTGCGGGTGTCGGCCGAGAGGGCCTGCGACCAGGAGAAGTCGAAGCGCATGTAGCCGGCGCGGTTCAACGAGCCCGCCTGCGTTGCGGTCGGACCGAGCGTGTCGCGGAGCGCGGCGTGCACGAGGTGCGTGGCCGAG
>NZ_JAGYWT010000902.1:0-518 GCF_019279095.1 Microbacterium sp. BF1
CAGAGCGCCACGCTGGTGCTGAACGTGGTCGATGAGGAGAGCGGCGAGGTCGTCCGCCTGGAGGTTCCGACCTGGAGTGACGGGAGCTCCTCGCTCATGATCACACGTGAGGGGGGTGCCGACGGTGCAGGCGGAGACGGACGCTGACGAGCTGCGGGCGCTCCAGCGCCGGGCCTATGGCCGTGACGGCATCCTCACGGATGCCGAGACCAGGCGGCTGCGGGAGCTGGAGGACGCGAGACGATCTCCGGTGACGCCCCCCGCCGTCGAGACCCGTGTGGATTCGTCGCCCGAGCAGCCGTCGCCCGCTCCTGCCGATGTCCCCGACGACGCTGGCGGGCATGCCGTCGTCGACGCTCCGGAGCCCGGGGCCGTCACCGAGGATCGGCGCTCGCTCAGCACCGTTCGTCGTGTCCTGCGGAGGTACCGAGTGGGCGTGTCGGCGCTCGCGGTGATGACGGTGGCACTCGGCGTCGGCATCGGTGGGGCGCTGTTCGCGCCACGCGCCGACGGCATCG
>NZ_JAGYWT010000903.1:0-518 GCF_019279095.1 Microbacterium sp. BF1
TCGTCCCGCGTGACGAGATGGTCCGGGTCTCACGCGGCGAGTAGAGCCGTCACGGTCGGGCCTCCCGCACCCGGTCGCGCGCTCGGCTAGCCTGGCGACGACGGGGGAGGAACGCATGACCGAGTGGATCCCGGATGTTCTCGGTGACGAGTTCGAGCAGCTGACGCTCGATCTCGGCACGGATGACCAGGGGCCTGTCGTTGCGACCCTCGTGCGCGCACTGCCGAGGAGGCCGAGCCTGTGGGCGCGGGCGAGCGGCCGCCGACCGCTTCTCGACGGGGTCGATGTGCTGTACGTGCACGGCTGGTCCGACTACTTCTTCCAGAAGCGGCTGGCCCGGTTCTGGACTTCACGTGGCGCCCGCTTCTTCGCTCTCGACCTGCGCAAGTACGGTCGCAGCCTGCGCGACGGCCAGACTCCCGGCTACGTCGCCGACCTCGCCACCTACGACGAGGACATCGGAGCTGCGCTGGAGGCGATGGGCCGCGGGGAGGGGGGCGCCGAGTCCGCCCGTCGAC
>NZ_JAGYWT010000904.1:0-517 GCF_019279095.1 Microbacterium sp. BF1
CTTGTCTCACATTCAATGTTCCAGTTATTTCTGGTGTGCCTTGAATTAATTTAGCATAACTTTCCTCATCCGCTTTGGAAGCTTCTGGATTGAAAGCAACTACTGCTTGATAGCGCATAATTTTACCATACTGTAATCCAGCAATATCTGCAATTGAATTTTTCAAGCCAAAACCAGTTAAAATTAATGCTGTACACCCAGCCACTCCTAAAACCGTCATTAACATCCGCTGTTTATAACGAAATAAGTTTCTAGCTGTCACTTTTTGATTAAATCCAAATCGATTCCAAATAAACGGAATTCGTTCTAATAAAATTCTTTTTCCACTTTTCGGTGCTTTTGGACGCATCAGTTCGGCAGCATTACTTTTTAGTTCAACCCACGTAACAACGATCGCTGAAATGACCGTACATAGTAAGGCTACAACTAATGAAATCAGCGCATAACTTACATAGTAGGTAATTCGGATATCTGGTAAATTATACAACGCACCGTATGCATTAAAGATAATCGTTGG
>NZ_JAGYWT010000905.1:0-515 GCF_019279095.1 Microbacterium sp. BF1
GCTGGGCGCGGCGATCGCGAAGGCCCAGGGAGATTCCTCACCCTCGTCGAAGCCGCTTCGCGCTCCGCTGCTCATCGCCGTCGTCGCGAGCTACCGCAAGAGCGAGAAGGTGCCCCGGTGGGAGCAGGAGGCGGTCGCGTCCGGTGTCGCGCACGTGTTGAGTCTTCTGCTCGACGAGGCCGGGTGGGGCGTCATCTGGCGCACGGGCCACTACACGCGTGCCAAGGCGGTGGCCAAGGCCCACGGCCTCGGCAAGAACGAGGAGCTCCTCGGCTGGCTCTACGTGGGTGGCAAGCCCGAAGGCAAGAAGCCCGGCCGGCGCAAGAGCGTCGATGCCCGCAAGCTCGTCACGCGCCTGCCCGCGGCGAGCACCGAGAAGGCGAAGAAGAAGAAGAAGTAGCGCCTCAGCGTCGACGCCGCCACGGCATGGCCACGACGACCGACCCGACGGCGACCACGACCATCGCGAGCACCTGCCAGAGCGCGGGTCCCGCCGCCGGTGGCCACAGGAGGTC
>NZ_JAGYWT010000906.1:0-512 GCF_019279095.1 Microbacterium sp. BF1
GCCCCACCAGGTCGTCGATGCGGTCGCCGCCACCCGCCCACAGCAGGTGTCCGCCCTCGTCGAGCGGGGTGGGCAGCTCGATCGTGGAGATGCCCTCATCGTCGAGCAGGAGGATCGTGCCGTCTCCCCCGCTGGTGACCGCGATCGTTCCGGTCCTGGGATCGATCGCGAGGGAGCGGCGCTGCGCGGGGCGACCATCGACGCCGTCCCACGGCAGCTGTCCTGCGCGGGGCGGGTGCGTCATCGCCGGGATCGGAGTGATCCGCGAGACGCGCGCCTGTGCACGATCGATCACCACCACGACATCGCCGTCGGGGTGGATCACGCATACCCCCGCGATGCCCGTGGCGAGTGCGAACCGGAAGGCGAGTCCCGGTGGCAACGGCACGGAACGGGTCGCTCCCGACGCGAGGTCGATCTCGACGAAGGTGTTGGTCCACTCCGGCCACGCTCCGGGGGAGGCCGGTCCGCCGCGGACGATGCCCGTGGCTCTTCCCGTGTCACCGGCGAGG
>NZ_JAGYWT010000907.1:0-510 GCF_019279095.1 Microbacterium sp. BF1
CCGGTGCGTCCGTGCCCGCGGTGGTCGTCGGCGTAGACGTAGAAGCCGGCGCCGGTGAGCGCGGCGATCAGCGCTCCATATCTCCCGGCATGCTCGCCGACGCCGTGCAGCAGCTGCACCACCCCCCGGGGCGTCCCGTGCGCAGGATGGACGTCATAGACGATGTCGACGCCATAGGCGTCGGTGAACTCGCGGGTATCCATCACGGTGCGAGCCTACTCACCCTGCGAGAGCGCGGCTACCGCGCGAGGGCGTCCCGGATCGCGAAGGCGATGTCGCGGTCGGTGACCTCGTAGCCGCCGACCCCGTCGGAGGCGGACCCCATGCGCACGCCCCCGTCCTCGGTCACGGCGCGCTTCGCGGAGAAGTGGATGGCGTCGACGCCCGCCGCCGCCAGCACCGGAGCACTGGTCACGTCGACGCCACTGCCGGCCATGATCTCGATCTCGCCCTCGGCGGCGGCGACCAGAGCGCGCAGCGTCTCGATGCCGTCGATCGCGGCGGATGCCC
>NZ_JAGYWT010000908.1:0-510 GCF_019279095.1 Microbacterium sp. BF1
GCCCAGCTCCTGCCCTCCTTTCTCTGATCGCCTTTATTGGTGCGCTCATCCCCGTTGTCGGGCCTGTCATCGGAGCGAGCATCGCGGCACGCGCACCGCCGAAGAGGACGACCTCGAGGACACCAGGATCAGTGTTCCGGGACACCGGCTCGTCTTCACGTGGGACGACGGCACGCGTGTCTCCGTCTCCCGCCGCACGGTGTTCGGGCGCAACCCGGCACCGGAAGAGGGAGCGACGCTCGTACCCGTGCGCGACGAGACGCTCTCGCTCTCGAAGACGCACTTCGAGGCGGCGGCCGAGACCTCGGGCGGCTGGGTGATGGACCGACACTCCACGAACGGCATGACGATCGTCCGCGCAGGCCAGCGGATCGCCTGTCCTGCGGGGCAGCGCGTCCCGGTGCGACTGGGCGACGCCATCGAGATCGGCGACCGCATCGTGACGATCGGCGGATACGCATGAGGCCGGGACTGGTCGTCTCGACCGGGTCGGCCACGCATCCGGGACTC
>NZ_JAGYWT010000909.1:0-510 GCF_019279095.1 Microbacterium sp. BF1
TAGCAGCTTAGGAATTTCAACTTTCGTCAAACTTGGATCGAGGTCAATTTGATAGGTTAATCGATTGTTATAACGGTATTGATGCAAAGCTAAATAATCAGAAATATAGTCCATATCCTTTTGCAAAATTTCCCAATTTTGACCTTGGTGAATACTATAACGCAACAAACGGGCTAAAGTTAAAATGATGCGTTGTGCCTTATCTTGATCAGAAACCATCGTATAGCGAATCGTTTCTAGCATATTAAATAAAAAATGAGGATTAAATTGGCTTTGTAAAAATTTAATTTCATCACGCTGTAAAACATAGGTGAGCTCTTCATTTCGTAATAACAATTGATTTAAGTTTTTAAGCATTTTATTATAGTGATCCGCTAATTCTTCAAATTCATCACCTGTCTTGATTTCAACAAAATTAGTTAACTCACCTGTTTTTAAACTATCTAAACCCGACATTAAAACACTCACCGACTGACTATTGCGCTCTGACATTTTTTAGCTAAATAATTG
>NZ_JAGYWT010000091.1:0-7146 GCF_019279095.1 Microbacterium sp. BF1
CGAGACGGGGACGCCCAGCGACAGCGCGGTCTGCACGGTCCAGGCGCCGGTGCCCTTGGCTCCTGCCTGGTCGAGGATCACGTCGACCAGCGGCTGGCCGGTGGAGGCGTCCACCTGGCGCAGCACCTCGGCGGTGATCTCGATCAGGTACGACTCGAGCTCGCCCTTGTTCCACTCGGCGAAGATCTCGGCGATCTCGGCCGGCGACTTGCCGGTGCCGCGGCGGATGAGGTCGTAGGCCTCGGCGATCAGCTGCATGTCGGCGTACTCGATGCCGTTGTGCACCATCTTGACGAAGTGACCGGCGCCGTCGTGGCCGACGTGGGTGACGCACGGCTCGCCCTCGGCGATCGCGGCGATCGACTTCAGGATCGGTCCGAGCGTGATCCAGGACTCGTCGGAGCCGCCGGGCATGATCGAGGGGCCGGTGAGGGCGCCCTCCTCGCCGCCGGAGATGCCGGCGCCGACGAAGTTGATGCCGGTCTCGCGCACGGCCTTCTCGCGACGGATGGTGTCGGGGAAGTAGGCGTTGCCACCGTCGACGATGATGTCACCGGGCTCGAAGACCTCGACCAGCGAGTCGATCACGGCGTCGGTGGGGCCGCCGGCCTTGACCATGATGATCGCGGTACGCGGCTTCTGCAGCGAGTCGGCGAACTCCTGGTAGGTGCGGGCCGGGACGAAGCCGGCCTCGGGGTGTTCGTCGAGGAGCGTCTGGGTCTTCTCGTAGCTGCGGTTGAAGATCGCCACCGTGTTCCCCTCGCGGCTGGCGAGGTTGCGGGCGAGGTTCGATCCCATGACGGCGAGTCCGACGACTCCGATGTTCGCTGATGCTTCGGGCACAGAAGGCTCCTCGATGGTGAAGAAGGTGTGGTTTCAGCGTATCGCTGTACGGCAGGTCAGTGGCCACCTGTGTCACGAGAGGCGATGAAGCGTCGTGACACGGCGATGTCGCGGTCGCCGAGACCTGCGGCGACCAGCTCGTCGAAGGCCGCGCGCAGGGCGGGCAGCAGGACGGGGGAGGTGCCGGTGGCATCGGCGATGTCGGCCGCGAAGCCGAGGTCCTTCACCATGTACCGCGCGATGCCGCTGGGGGAGTCGTCGCCGGTGATGAGCTTCTCGCGACGGCTGTCCAGCAGCCGCGATCCGGCGTATCCGCCCGACAGCAGCGACCACAACGCGTCGAGATCGAGGCCGGAGCGGTCGGCGAGCACGGTGGCCTCCCCGAGCGCCATGATCGTCGCGGAGACGACGAGCTGGTTGCAGGCCTTGGCGACCTCGCCGGCGCCGGGCGGGCCGAGCAGGACGGGTGGGCCGCAGGGGGTCGCTCCCGGGTACTTCGCGACCGAGCTCACGAAGGCGCTCGTCGCGGACGAGCAGTTCTCGCAGTGGGTGCGCGGACGCACGCCCGCCGGCCGCTGGGGAGACACCCAGGACCTCGTCGGTGCCCTGCTGTTCCTCGCCAGTGGCGCGAGCGACTTCGTCAACGGGCAGACGCTGTTCGTCGACGGCGGCATGACGGCGGACCGTCGCCGGTGGCACCGGAGTGGGAACGGGAGGAGAGCGGCGACGGCCTCTTCTTCGCGTCTCTGCGCCCGAAGAGATCCGTGACCCGAGAGATGAGCGCGAGCCAGATCCATCCGGTCGCCGAGATGGCCGCGAGTTGCAGCACCACGGCGATGCCGCGCACCTCATCGGGGAACGGCTCGATCAGATCTCCCCCGAACTCGACCACGAAGGCCAGGACGGCCCCGAGCACGATGGCGACTCCGAGATGCAGAATCGCACCGTTGCGAGCCGGCACCATGCCCAGGGTCGCGTTCACGAACGCGAAGCCGAAGCACCAGCCCCCGACCAGCATGAGCAGGAACGGGAAGATGCTCAGGTCGTCGCCCAGGAGCGTGAAACCGATGGCCGCGAGCAGCAGCACCGCCCCCACGACCAGTGGGGTGCGCACGAGCGTCCGCGTCACCTTCACGCGAACGCGCGCTTCGGCGGCGGTCTCCTCGGTCATCGGGATGATTCTAGGTCCGGGCGGGTGTCGACGGGCTCCCCGGGGGACAAATGCAGGCCCCGACCAGCCGCTCGTGGCGAGCAGCCGGCCGGAGCCTTTGGTACGTCAGCGAATCCGGTGCCGACGCGACGGACTCAGAAGTCCCAGTCGTCGTCTTCCGTGGCCTCGGCCTTGCCGATCACGTACGACGAGCCCGACCCCGAGAAGAAGTCGTGGTTCTCGTCGGCGTTCGGCGAGAGCGCCGACAGGATCGCCGGGTTCACGTTCGTGACGCTGGAGGGGAACATCGCCTCGTAGCCCAGGTTCATGAGGGCCTTGTTGGCGTTGTAGTGCAGGAACTTCTTCACGTCTTCGGTCAGACCGACGCCGTCGTAGAGGTCCTGCGTGTACTGCACCTCGTTGTCGTAGAGCTCGTACATGAGCGAGAACGTGTAGTCCTTGAGCTCATCGCGGCGCTCCTGGGTCTCGTTCTCGAGCCCCTTCTGGAACTTGTAGCCGATGTAGTACCCGTGCACGGCCTCGTCACGGATGATGAGGCGGATCAGGTCGGCCGTGTTCGTCAGCTTCGCCTTCGAGGACCAGTAGATCGGCAGGTAGAAGCCCGAATAGAACAGGAAGGACTCCAGCAGGGTGGAGGCCACCTTGCGCTTGAGCGGGTCGTCGCCCTGGTAGTAGTCCATGATGATCTGAGCCTTCTTCTGAAGGTTCGGGTTCTCGGTGGACCAGCGGAACGCCTCGTCGATCTCCTTCGTCGACGCGAGCGTCGAGAAGATCGAGGAGTAGCTCTTCGCGTGCACCGACTCCATGAACGCGATGTTCGTGTAGACGGCCTCTTCGTGAGGCGTGATCGCGTCGGGGATCAGCGACACCGCGCCCACGGTGCCCTGGATCGTGTCGAGCAGCGTGAGACCGGTGAACACCCGCATGGTGAGCAGCTGCTCGTCGGGGGTGAGCGTGTTCCACGACTGCACGTCGTTCGACAGCGGCACCTTCTCGGGCAACCAGAAGTTGTTCACCAGACGGTTCCAGACCTCGAGGTCTTTGTCGTCCTGGATGCGGTTCCAGTTGATCGCCTGCACGCTGGAGACCAGCTTGAGTCTTTCGGGAGTCATTTTCTTCGTCGTTTCTCGGGATTCAGAGCGTCGTTCTCAGGTCAACAGCAGGTCAGAGCATGCACGAGACGCACTCGGCCATGTCGGTGCCCTCGAGCGCCAGCTGACGCAGGCGGATGTAGTAGATCGTCTTGATGCCCTTGCGCCATGCGTAGATCTGCGCCTTGTTGATGTCACGCGTGGTGGCGGTGTCCTTGAAGAACAGCGTCAGCGACAGGCCCTGGTCCACGTGCTGCGTGGCCGCGGCGTACGTGTCGATGACCTTCTCGTAGCCGATCTCGTACGCGTCCTGGTAGTACTCCAGGTTGTCGTTCGTCATGAACGCCGCCGGGTAGTAGACGCGACCGAGCTTGCCTTCCTTGCGGATCTCGATCTTCGACGCGATCGGGTGGATCGACGACGTCGAGTTGTTGATGTACGAGATCGAACCGGTCGGCGGCACGGCCTGCAGGTTCTGGTTGTAGATGCCGTGCTTCTGGATCGACGCCTTCAGCTCAGCCCAGTCGTCCTGTGTCGGGATGTGCTTGCCGGCGAAGAGCTCCTTGACCTTCTCGGTCGCGGGGACCCAGGCCTGGTCGATGTACTTGTCGAAGAACTCGCCCGATGCGTAGGTCGAGTCCTCGAACCCGTCGAACGTGGTGCCGCGCTCGATGGCGAGGTTGTTCGACGCACGCAGCGCGTGGAACAGCACCGTGTAGAAGTAGATGTTCGTGAAGTCGATGCCCTCTTCGGAGCCGTAGTACACGTGCTCGCGAGCGAGGTACCCGTGCAGGTTCATCTGGCCGAGGCCGATCGCGTGAGAGCGGTCGTTGCCGTCTTCGATCGAGCGCACCGAGCCGATGTGGCTCTGGTCGCTCACTGCGGTGAGAGCGCGGATCGCCGTCTCGACGGTCTGTCCGAGGTCGTCGGCGTCCATCGACAGCGCGATGTTCATCGAGCCGAGGTTGCAGGAGATGTCCTTGCCGATGTTGTCGTACGACAGGTCGGCGTTGTACGTGGTCGGCGTGTTCACCTGCAGGATCTCGCTGCAGAGGTTGGACATGTTGATCCGACCCTTGATCGGGTTGGCCTTGTTCACCGTGTCTTCGAACATGACGTACGGGTAGCCGGACTCGAACTGGATCTCGGCGACGGTCTGGAAGAACTCGCGCGCGTTGATCTTGGTCTTCTTGATGCGCGGGTCGTCGACCATCTCGCGGTACTTCTCGGTGACCGAGATGTCGCCGAACGGAACGCCGTAGACCTTCTCGACGTCGTACGGCGAGAACAGGTACATGTCCTCGTCGTTCTTGGCGAGCTCGAACGTGATGTCCGGCACAACGACGCCCAGGGACAGCGTCTTGATGCGGATCTTCTCGTCGGCGTTCTCGCGCTTGGTGTCGAGGAAGCGCATGATGTCGGGGTGGTGGGCGTTGAGGTACACCGCGCCGGCGCCCTGACGCGCACCGAGCTGGTTGGCGTAGCTGAAGCTGTCTTCGAGGAGCTTCATCACCGGGATGATGCCCGAGGACTGGTTCTCGATTTGCTTGATCGGCGCACCCGACTCGCGGATGTTCGACAGCAGCAGGGCGACGCCGCCGCCGCGCTTGGAGAGCTGCAGGGCGGAGTTGATGCCGCGGGCGATCGACTCCATGTTGTCTTCGATGCGCAGCAGGAAGCAGCTGACGAGCTCGCCGCGCTGCGCCTTGCCGGCGTTGAGGAAGGTCGGGGTGGCCGGCTGGAAGCGGCCGGAGATGATCTCCTCGACGAGGGCGACGGCGAGCTTCTCATCGCCGTCTGCGAGTCCGAGGGCGGTCATGACGACGCGGTCCTCGAAACGCTCGAGGTAGCGCTTGCCGTCGAACGTCTTGAGCGTGTAGCTCGTGTAGTACTTGAACGCGCCGAGGAAGGTCTCGAAGCGGAACTTCTTGCCGTAGGCGAGGTCGTTGAGCTTCTGGATGAACTCCATCGAGTACTTCTCGATGACGGCACCCTCGTAGTACTCCTTCTCCACGAGGTAGTCCAGGCGCTCCTTGAGCGAGTGGAAGAACACCGTGTTCTGGTTCACGTGCTGCAGGAAGTACTCCCGTGCGGCGCGCTTGTCGGCGTCGAACTGGATCTTGCCGTCCGCGTCGTACAGGTTGAGCATCGCGTTGAGGGCGTGATAGTCGAGACCCTCATAGGAGGGGTTCGCCTTGAATGCCGCTGTCTCGGTCACTGAAGCTGCCACCGTCGTTCCAATCCGTCGCTCACGCGATCCACATCGTCTTGTGTGCCGAAGATCTCGAGCCGATACAAGTGAGGCACGTTGCACTTGCGGCTGATGATGTCACCGGCGAGGCAGAACGCCTCGCCGAAGTTGGTGTTGCCCGCGGAGATCACGCCGCGGATGTGACGCCGGTTGCGCTCGTCGTTGAGAAACCGGATCACCTGTTTCGGAACGGCGCCCTTCTCGACGCCGCGCCCTGCTCCCCCGCCGTAGGTGGGGGTGACCAGCACGAAGGGCTCGTCGATGACGAGGTCTTCTTCGTGCCGGTGGAGGGGGATGCGTCGGGACGGGAGCCCGAGCTTCTCGATGAACCGCGCGGTGTTACCCGAGACGCTCGAGAAGTAGATCAGGAGCGGCGCTGCGGTCGCGACGGCGCTCATGGGGCGTCACGCCAGACGGGAGGCGAGCTCGTCGATCTTGTCGGGACGGAAGCCCGACCAGTGACCCTCGTCGGTGACGACGACGGGTGCCTGCATGTAGCCGAGCGCCTTGACCTGCTCGAGCGCCGTCGGGTCTTCCGACAGGTCGAGGATCTCGTACTCGATGCCCTTGGCATCCAGGGCACGGTAGGTGGCGTTGCACTGAACGCAGGAAGGCTTTGTGTAGACCGTGATCGACATCTTTTTCGTAACCCCTCAAATCTCTGGCCTGCTTCTCATCAGGCTGTTTCCCGGTAGACCCCTGCCGGGACTTCAATACTACATATGGGGACCGACATTGGGGGCGACCACAAGGGGTAGTAGTTACATCCTTGTAGTTATCCACCGTTCTCTACAGATACAACACAGGTTCTCCACCGTTTCTTCCACAGGCAGAGGCCCCGTACGGGGACACTCGAACCGCAGGAAATCGCGGCTGGGAAGCACCCGTGAGCGATCTGTCCACAGGGGCGACCATACGAGGGGCTTCGGACATTCCGAGACCTGTGGAAACTCCCTCTCGGCGTGTCGGCGGCGTGTCGCATCCGTACCCGCTTCGACGCTCCCCGCCGGGTGCCGGTACCGTTGTCTGGTGGCGGGATATCGGGATCTTCTTCGCACGCCGGGAGTGGCGCGCATGATCGCTGCTCAGCTGACGGCGCGCTTCCCCAACGGGATGATGTCGCTGGCGATCCTGCTGCATGTCGAGCAGCAGACGGGGTCTTACGGATCTGCCGGTCTGGTGCTCGCCGCGACCAGTGTGGGGCAGGCGATCGCCGGCCCCATCACCAGCCGCTGGATGGGCGTCTGGGGCATGCGTCGCGTGATCACCCTCACCCTGTCGGTATGCGTCGTGGCGGTGCTGTGTCTCGCCCTGCTCCCGCTCGAAGTACCGGGGTACATGGCGCTCGGGATGGTCGCGGGCCTCTCCACTCCGCCGGTCCAGGCCGCGGTCCGCACGATCTACCCCAAGCTCGTGAACTCGTCGAACCTCACTCCGTTGTTCTCCCTCGACGCCTCGCTGCAGGAGATCATCTGGGTGCTGGCCCCCGTCGTGATCACGCTCGTCTCCACTCAGATCGGCACCGCGGAGGGACTGCTGCTGGTGGCGATCATCCTCGTCGGCGGCGGAGCGTGGTTCATCCTCTCCCCCGAGCTCGGGCGCGTGCGCATCCCGCGCAGTCGCAACGCTCTCGGCAAGGTCGTGCTCAAGCCGCCCGTGCTGCTCGAATGTCTCGCGCTCAACCTCCAATCGGCGGCCGTCCATCTGCGACGGATACAGCACCAACTCGATAGGGCTCGTGGGGTTGGGGTTCTGCAAGCGGACGCCCTGCACGGGGGAACCGGCGGTGA
>NZ_JAGYWT010000910.1:0-509 GCF_019279095.1 Microbacterium sp. BF1
CGTGGTGCCGATCGCCCGCCGGGTGCTGCGCGACATGGTCGGCCACCTCGTCGTCGACGCGCGCCCAGCGAAACTCGGAGCGGCGATCGAGCGGATCAGGGCGAACGGCTCCCGTCTCAACCTCAACCTGCTCGGTGAGGCCGTGCTCGGCGAGACGGAGGCGCGGCGGCGGCTCGACGGCATCCACGCGCTCATCCGGCGCCCGGATGTGGACTACGTCTCGGTCAAGGTCTCGGCGATCATCAGCCACCTCTCGATGTGGGCGTTCGACGAGGTCGTCGACGAGGTGGTCGCTCGCCTCCTGCCGCTGTACGTCACCGCGGCGGCCGACGGCACCTTCATCAACCTCGACATGGAGGAGTACCGCGACCTCGACCTCACGATCGCGGTCTTCACGCGCATCCTCGAAGACCCGCGCCTGACCGGACTCGAGGCCGGGATCGTGCTGCAGGCCTACCTGCCCGACGCCCTGCCCGCCCTGCAGGAGCTCACCGCCTGGGCGCAGGACC
>NZ_JAGYWT010000911.1:0-508 GCF_019279095.1 Microbacterium sp. BF1
GGTCTTCAATTTCGTTAGGCATTCTCCGCAGCGCTTGCGGTCGCGGGCTCCGCGCGTGGCCAACCATGCGTTGATGGCGCTGAAGGTTGCTGCGCCGCCCAAGAGAGCCGTGACTCCACTCCAGGGGTGGGTTGCAACGGCCTCTGCGGCGAGCTCCACTGCAGCGGCCGCCAGTATTAACCCCGCTCCCAAGGCAGTGACTCTAGCTATCGTTCCGTGACCGAACCGGCCGGACATGCCGAGCATTGCGCCGATGAGCAAACCACTCACGCTGAGCGCCGCCCAGCCGATTACCGAGCCGTAGTCACTCACCACCATCACCACCGCGAGACCGCGTCTGGGTCCCGGGCCATGGTGTCTGGACCGGGGCACCGATCACCATCTGCCTCACCATCCGTGCTTCCTGTCCCGAGTAGGTCCAGCGCGCAGCTGAGGGCTGCGCGCTGGCGAAGCTGTCCTCATTCACGAGGGTCGCCAGGCTCTTCCTTAAGGGCATCAATAAGGTAGC
>NZ_JAGYWT010000912.1:0-503 GCF_019279095.1 Microbacterium sp. BF1
CACGCGACCGTCGGCCGCCCAGGAGACACGATCTGCCCCCGATACGCCCGCACCTGCTTCTGCCTGTCCCACACGCTCATCCAATACCCCGATTCGCCGGTGTTGCGACGACCGGTTGAATACGGCCTGCGATCCGCGGTCCGAGTGCAGGGTCGTTCCGGTGGGCTCTCGCAGCGCGACGGCGTTGCGAAGCGCGGCGACTGCCAGCTCAGCCGTCATTCGCGAATCGCGCGAGTAGTCCACGATCCGGTTCGAGTAGACGTCTTTGATCGCGCAGAGATACAGCTTGCCCTCGTCGGCTTGGATTCCAGCAGTCGTCGCAACGGTGTGAACTATCCCGGGCTCAGTAAAGCATTCATCCTGAAGCGCCCTGGGTCTGATGGAGACTCCTGACCTTGGAAACGAGGATGGAGTTATGCCCAAAGAACTGGCGAATGGGAAGCCGACAACGCGTCGCTACTCGAGCGAGGAGAAGGCCGCCGCAGTGCGGATGGTGAGAACGC
>NZ_JAGYWT010000913.1:0-502 GCF_019279095.1 Microbacterium sp. BF1
CTGGTCGATCGCGTTGCGCTTGTGCGGACGATGGAGCGTCGCGACCACACGGTCGCCGTAGCTCTCGACGAGGAGGGGATCGCCGGCGGGCGAGGGTTCCGACATCACACCTTCTCCACGATCAGGGCGGCGCCCTGTCCGACGCCGACGCACATGGTGGCCAGGCCGTAGCGCGACCCCTCGCGTTCCATGCGGCCGAGGAGGGTGACCAGCAGCCGGGACCCGGACGAACCGAGCGGGTGGCCCAGGGCGATGGCTCCACCGTCGGCGTTCACGCGCGATTCGTCGAGGCCGAGCCGTCGGATGCAGGCGATGGACTGCGTGGCGAAGGCCTCGTTGAGCTCGATCGAGCCGATGTCGTCGATCGAGAGGCCCGCCCGTCGCAGCGCCTTCTGAGTCGCGGGAACCGGACCCAGGCCCATGACCTCGGGCGCGAGGCCCGCACTGGTGCCGGCCACGATGCGGGCACGCGGCACCAGACCGTAGCGCTCGACTGCCGCAG
>NZ_JAGYWT010000914.1:0-502 GCF_019279095.1 Microbacterium sp. BF1
CCCTACCAAAACTTTTCAAACAGAACTAAGATTTGCTAAAGAGGCCGGTGCACAATATAGTGGAATTCTAGGTGGGAGAGCCACTTGGTTTGATGGGGTTTCAGCATATGCTCAAGGTGGGAAAACCGGTTTAATCCAATGGTTAGATACCACTGGGAAAAATAACGTTGAGACTTTGAATCGCATTTTAGCGGATGGTGCTGTTCCCTGGTATGACATCTATGGTGGTTTAGACAACATTGATGTCTTTGATTTAAATGTTGCTGATTAGCTTAGATGATGTAAAAGGCGTTCTCAATTTATCTGAGAACGCCTTTTTGGTACTTAAATAATAGTTGTGAATTCCTTATTTTTTAATTGGATGCACACGTCGCTTTCATTCGCTACTTCTTTTTCATGCGTCACCAAAATAATGCATTTATTTTCTTTATGAGCCAACTCTTGAAATAAATGGATGATATCACGAGAAGTTTCCTCGTCTAAGTTTCCTGTCGGTTCATCT
>NZ_JAGYWT010000915.1:0-500 GCF_019279095.1 Microbacterium sp. BF1
GCCCGGCGCATGCGTGCCCGTGTTCCAGGATCCGCCTGTGCCGCGGCGTCGGCGACGTAGGCGATCGCCGTCCGTGTGGCCTCCTCGAATGCCGGATCCGCGTACGTCGCGAGCCACGAGGCGTACGGATGCCCCGCATCTCGCGCGTACTCCCCGAACTCCCCCGCGTGCAGGCGCCGCCCGAGATCGGTGTAGAGCCAGAAGCACGGGAGGACAGCGGCGATGATCTCCGCATAGTCGCCGCCGAACGCGACGGAGCGCAGATGGTCGAGGTATGCGGTCGTCGCGGGCGCCGGCTCTGCGGCGAAGGTGGCCGCACTCACGCCGTGCGAGGGGGTGAGCCATGAGGCGTGCAGCCCGAGTTCGCCCACGATGGAGCCGCGGGCGGAGTCCGCCCAGAAGGCCTGTTCGTCGGATGTCGGTGCCAGCCGGGCCGCCTCGGCGAGCACACGCGCGTACTCCCGAAGATACAGCGCGTCCTGCGCGAGGTAGAACAGGAA
>NZ_JAGYWT010000916.1:0-500 GCF_019279095.1 Microbacterium sp. BF1
GTCCTGATATTGTCTCAAGTTGTACCAAAGGGTGTTCACTTGATACTAAAAACCATCTTGTCCAGTTGTCATAAATCAGATGAAATTTGACCCTATATCCTTATAATTAATGATAGAACCAAAGTTTGCCATCGTTTTGTTGTGCTATAATAGGCTTAAAAAAAGAAAGTATGCAACTAATGGAAAATAAATTTAAGGGTGCTTGTCTGTGTCAACGTGTTAAATTTCAAGTAAGACTAGTCAACTTAAAGATGCATGTCTGTCACTGTTCTATGTGTAGGAAAAGTAGTGGTGGTACTGGTTTTGCTTATTTATATGCGCAAGAGGAACCTGAGTTTAGGACACAGGATACTTTGTCATCTTATAATGCTGTTGGTAAAGCGGAAAGGGGCTTCTGCAATCATTGCGGGACAACTATTTATTATCATAATGTGTTAGATAAGGGCTATTGCATATCTATATCAGTTTTAGAAAAACTTCCTGAAAATGATATTTTATTT
>NZ_JAGYWT010000092.1:0-7086 GCF_019279095.1 Microbacterium sp. BF1
GACCTCTTCCTTGGCCGAGCCGTGGCGCGGCCACGCGACCTCCATCGCGAGGATCGCGCGGTCGCGCTCCGTGAGATCTCCGAGCATGGGTCCAGGTTAGGACGCATCCGCGGGGAGGGCTGTTCGCAAGGACGGCACCGTGAAGAGCGGCACCTTCCGCACGGCCACGAGACGGTTGCCCGAGGTCGCAGCCATGGGATTCGATGTCGTGTACCTGGTGCCGATCCATCCGATCGGGAGCACCAACCGCAAGGGACGCAACAACACGCTCACCACCGAGCCCGGCGATCCGGGCTCGCCCTACGCGATCGGCGCCGCAGACGGTGGTCACGACGCCATCCACCCCGAGTTGGGCACAGCCCAAGACTTCCGCGCCTTCGTGCGCGCGGCGCGGAAAGAGGGACTCGAGATCGCTCTCGATCTCGCCCTCCAGGCCTCCCCCGACCACCCCTGGGTGAGGGAACACCCGGAGTGGTTCACGACTCTCCCCGACGGGACGATCGCGTACGCCGAGAACCCGCCGAAGAAGTACCAGGACATCTACCCGCTGAACTTCGACAACGATCCCGCCGGCATCTATGCCGAGATGCTGCGGGTCGTGCAGCACTGGGTCGCGCAGGGCGTGAAGATCTTCCGCGTGGACAACCCGCACACCAAGCCGTTGCAGTTCTGGGAGTGGCTCATCGCGGAGGTGAATGCGGTCGACCCCGACGTGATCTTCCTCGCTGAGGCGTTCACCCGGCCGGCAGTCATGCGCGCGCTCGCCGCCGTGGGGTTCCAGCAGAGCTACAGCTACTTCACCTGGCGCAACACCAAGGCCGAGCTCGAGGAGTTCCTCACCTCGGTGTCCCACGAGACCTCCGACTACATGCGTCCGAACCTCTTCGTGAACACGCATGACATCCTCACCGAGTACCTGCAGTTCGGAGGCCGGGCCGCCTATCGCATCCGCGCCTGCATCGCCGCGACGGCAGGCCCCGTGTACGGCGTGTATGCCGGATACGAGCTGTTCGAAAACGTCGCAAGGCCCGGATCCGAAGAGAACATCGACAACGAGAAGTACGAATACAAGTTCCGCGACTGGGCGGGGGCCGAAGCCCGCGGTGAGTCCCTCGCTCCCCTGCTGCGGCGACTGAACGAGATCCGCGCCGCGCACCCCGCGTTGCAGCAGCTGCGCAACTTCCGCACGCACTGGAGCGACGACGACGCCGTCCTCGTCTACAGCAAGCACCTGGCGGCGCCGTTCACCGGCACCGGACGTGCGGACACGATCATCGTCGTCGCCAATGTCGACCCGCACTCGGTGCGTGAGACGACCGTGCACCTCGACACGACGCAGTGGGGCGTCCC
Source organism: Microbacterium sp. BF1 (assembly GCF_019279095.1). Classification (NCBI taxonomy): domain Bacteria; kingdom Bacillati; phylum Actinomycetota; class Actinomycetes; order Micrococcales; family Microbacteriaceae; genus Microbacterium; species Microbacterium sp. BF1. The sequence goes on from NZ_JAGYWT010000092.1 coordinate 1,351, forward strand.
GCTGGGCGAGCCCTTCGAGGTGGAGGATCTCCTCACGGGTGCGGTCTGGACCTGGAGCGACCACAACTACGTGCGGCTCGACGCCTTCGCCGAGCCGGTGCACATCCTGAAGGTGAGGGACCGATCATGAGCTACACGGAAGACGTCGCCGCATCCACCGAATGGGAGGCGATCTCCTCAGCCACCCACCATGACCCGCATTCCGTGCTCGGCGCGCACGCGCACAAGGACGCCGCGGATCGCACCGTCACGGCTATCCGCGTGCGACGGCCTCTCGCCTCCGAGGTCGCCGCCGTCTTCGGGGACGGCAGCCGACTGGAGCTCACACACGTCGCGCACGGCATCTGGGAGGGGCAGCACAGCGGCCCTCCGCTCCCCTATCGGATCGCGACCCGATACTCGGACCACGACGAGACGTTGTCCGGGGACCCGTACCGCCATGGGCCGACCCTCGGCGACCTCGACCTGCACCTCATCGCCGAAGGACGTCACGAACGTCTCTGGGAGGCGCTGGGGGCGCATGTGCACACGTCCGACGGGGAGATCGGCGTCTCGTTCTCCGTCTGGGCCCCGAACGCCACTGCCGTGCGCGTGGTGGGTGACCACAACGACTGGGACGGCGAGGCCCACGCGATGCGCTCGATGGGCGTCAGCGGCGTCTGGGAGATCTTCATCCCGGGACTCCCGGTCGGCACCAGGTACAAGTACCAGATCCGCACCCGCGACGGCGCGTGGATCCTCAAGGCCGACCCGATGGCGCTGGCCGCTGAAGTGCCGCCCGCCACGGCATCGCTCGTCGCGACCTCCGCTCACACCTGGTCCGACGGGGCATGGATGACGCGAAGGGCGGCCACCCACGCCGTCGCCCAGCCGCTGTCGATCTACGAGATCCACGTCGGCTCGTGGCGCGAAGGGCTCGGCTATCGCGAGATCGCGGATCCTCTGATCCAGCACGTGACCGATGCGGGCTTCACGCACGTCGAGTTCATGCCGCTGGCGGAGCATCCGTTCGGCGGATCGTGGGGATATCAGGTCAGCGGATACTACGCACCCACGAGTCGCTTCGGCAGCCCGGATGACCTGCGCTACCTGATCGACCGGCTGCACCAGGCGGGTATCGGCGTGATCATGGACTGGGTCCCCGGCCACTTCCCCAAGGACGCCTTCGCCCTCGCGCGCTTCGACGGCCAGCCGCTCTACGAGCACCCGGATCCTCGCCGCGGAGAGCACCAGGACTGGGGAACGCTCATCTTCGACTACGGCCGCCCCGAAGTCCGGGGGTTCTTGGTCGCCAACGCCCTGTACTGGCTCAAGGAGTTCCACGTCGACGGTCTCCGCGTCGATGCCGTCGCCTCGATGCTGTACCTCGACTACTCCCGCGAGCCCGGCGAATGGGAGCCGAACATCCACGGCGGGCGCGAGAACCTCGAGGCGATCCGCTTCCTGCAGGAAGTCAACGCCACCGCGTACCGGCTGCATCCCGGAATCCTCATGATCGCCGAAGAGTCCACCAGCTTCCCCGGAGTCACCGCGCCGACCGATCACGCCGGTCTGGGCTTCGGCTTCAAGTGGAACATGGGCTGGATGAACGACTCGCTGCAGTACATCTCGCGGGACCCGATGTACCGGGGCCACCACGAGGGCGAGATGACATTTTCCTTCGTGTATGCGTTCGGCGAGAACTATCTGCTCCCGATCAGTCATGATGAGGTCGTCCACGGCAAGGGCAGCCTGCTCGCGAAGATGCCCGGGGACCATTGGCACAAGCTGGCGAACGTGCGCGCGTATCTGGCCTACATGTGGGGGCATCCGGGCAAGAAGCTGCTCTTCATGGGGCAGGAGTTCGGCCAGCTCGCCGAATGGTCGGAGGGACGGCAGCTGGACTGGTGGCTCCTCGATCAGCCCTTCCATGCCCAGCTGCAGGATTTCGTCGGCGTGATGAACCACACGTACCGGGCTCAGGCTCCCCTGTGGGAGCGGGACAACGACGCGTCGTCGTTCAGCCGTCTCGGCGCGCCGAGCTGGGACCCGACGGTGATCGCCTTCGAACGACGTGACGCCCACGGCGGGCGTCTGGTCGTCATCAGCAACTTCGCCGGAGTGGAGCGCACTGGGTACCAGCTCGCGCTTCCGCGGGAGGGCGTGTGGCAGGAGGTGCTCAACACGGATGCCGCCGACTACGGCGGACGCGGATCGGGCAACCTCGGACTGGTCTACGCGAAGCCGTCAGACGGCGCCGCACCGGTGGCCACTCTGACGCTGCCCGCGCTGTCGACACTCTGGCTGCGTCACCAGTCCGACGCCCACGTGCCGACCGTGAGCCACGGCTGATCGCGCGTCGGCGCCTGCCGCGCTGCTGTTCTAGAACAGCAGCGACGAGAGACGGTTGCGCGCCGACACCACACGCGGATCCTCCGCGCCGATGAGCCCGAAGAGCTCCACCAGACGCTCCCGCACGGGTGCGCGCTGGTCGGACGGGAGCTGCGCGAACAGGTCGAGCAGACGACCGAAAGCGTCATCGACGTGCCCGCCGGCGAGGTCGAGGTCAGCCACGTCGAACTGCGCCTGGACATCAAGAGGGGCTTCGGCGGCCGCGGCCCGTGCCGACTGAAGGTCGAGCCCCTGCACGCGGTCGAGAAGACGCACCTGTCCGAGACCAGCGAGCGCATCCTCGTCGCGAGGGTTCTCCGCGAGGGCCTTCTCGTACGCCTTGATGGCGGCCGCGTAGTCACCGACTTCGATTGCTGCAAAGGCCTCTGCGTGCAGCGGAGGAAGCTCCGGCTCCGCAGCAGGCGCGGGTTCCGCGCCCGCCTCTGCGACCGAGAGTGTTCCGGTCACACCGTTCTGCGCCGCCACCTGAAGCAACTGTGCGAACACGTCGCGCACCTGCTGCTCCGGGACGGCACCGGTGAACATCGGCACCGGCTGACCCGCGATGAGGGCCACGACCATCGGGATGGACTGCGCACGGAAGCTCTGCGCGAGCTGCGGGTTCGCATCCACATCGACTTTGGCGAGCAAGACGCGCCCGCCGAGCTCGCGCGTCACCTTCTCGATGATCGGACTCAGCTGCTTGCAGGGACCGCACCACTCCGCCCACAGGTCGACGACCACGGGAACGGTACGCGAGAGCTCGAGAATCTGTCCGAAGGTCTCATCGGTGGCGTCCACGACGAGATCGACGACCCCGGGAGCCGGCTCGCCCTCGGCAGGCGGTGTCGGTCGGTTGCGCAGGCTCGACAGGTCTACGGCGCCGCGGAGTGCGGCGGGAGAGATCTCACTCATTTGATCACCTTCACGGACAGGAGGTCCTGGTGTGCTGCCAGGAGGCGGATCTGCTCCGTCGATCCCTTGGCGGGGACCGAGAAGAACAGCTGGAACTCGTAAGTCGTCTCGACGCCCTTCGCGGACTCGGTCGCGTCGGTGAGCGCCTTGGCCTGGGCGTTGTCGCCGAAACGGATCGACACGTCTTCTCCCGTCGGCGTCACGGTCTCGGTATCGGTGAGGGTGACCGCGACGATCGCGCCGCTGTCGAGAGTCGTCATCGAGATGGGCGCGTCCGTCGTCGAGGCCATGTCGAACGCGGCCTTCGACGTGTCGGCAGCACCCTTGTCCGCGAGCGCCTGGATCACGGCCTGACGGCTGTCGGTGATCGATTTCGCGTAGCTGAGCGCCAGATCGTCGAACGTATCGTACGACTCGCTCTGCTCTCCCTGATCCACCACGTCGGCGAAGGTCGCGGCGAGGTCGGCGGGCGCGATGGTGAGGAAAGCGGAGTCGGACGGGACGAGAGACGTCCCGAGCCACGCGGCGGCGACCTCGGGGAAGACCGCGTCAGCCGACATCTCGGCGATGTTCGAGACCTTGTAGTTCGACCAGGGGTCTGCCTGCGTCATCGTCAACACGACGGGAGGCACGGTGTCATCGCCGGTCTTCGACAGCATGAGCACGGTGCGCGGCCACTGGTCGGTCGACTCCGGGAGCACCACCTCGACGTCATCGGTCGGGATCGCTGCGGGAGGCGCCGTGTCCGGGAGCTTCGTCCGCAGGGCATACTCGGTGGTCCGCGCAGCGAGCGCCGGTCCCTCGAAACGTGTGGAGAGAAGGTCGAGGTCGAGTGCCGCGTCGGCTTCGCTGACAGTGCCGGCGAGCGACTTCAGGATGCGCTTGGCCTGTGCCTCCGTGACAGCGGGCGGCTTCTGGTTCTCCGGCGCGATCACCGTCGGGCTGGGTGACGGGGTGGGCGAGGCCTCCCCCAGCTGCGGCCAGGAATCCGACGAGCACCCGGCGGCGAGAATGGCCGTGAGCCCCAGAACCGGGAGTGCCAGCATGCGTCGTCGCCGAGGGGCCGGCGCCACGCGCATGGAGGTCTTGGCGTCGGGATTCTTGTTCTCGTCCACGATCTCCGCTTCTTCGACGTCTCCGCCTGCCGGTGCGGCGATCGAGGAGTCCGGATCTGCCGTCAGCGCGTCTCCGCCCGAGAGCGCACCTCCGGTACACGGCCAGAGACGGGAACACGACAACGCGTGATGTCGAGCCCGTGCTGTTCGCCTCCACGAACGGCCAGTGGTACCTGGTCGGGTGGTGCCGTCTGCGTGACGCCATGCGATGGTTCGCCGTGTCGCGCGTCGAGAGGGCCAGCGTCACGAAGGCGGCCTGCAGCGGTCACACCGTCGATGAGGTCGGAGAGCCGCCGGCCAATGCACGGCCGGTGCACGGTCGAGACGGGTGAGGCGCACGAGCGACCGGGCCAGGGAATGCAGAACGCCCCTGTCCCGGAGGACAGGGGCGTTCTCGACGTGCCTTACTTGGCGGCGACGACCTGCAGCGTGATCACTGCGGTGACGTCGTCGTGCAGACGCACGGTCGCCTCGTGCTCACCGGTCACCTTGATGGGCGACGTGATGTGCACCTTGCGCTTGTCGATCGAGCCCAGGCCGGCGGCTGCGACAGCATCCGCGACGTGGTCCGTCTTGACGGAGCCGAAGAGACGACCCTCCTTGCCGGCCTTGACCGTGAGGCGCACCTTGGTGCCCTCGAGAGCGTTCTTCAGCGCGACAGCGTCGTCACGATCGTGGATCGCGCGTGCCTGACGTGCGGCCTGGATCGATGCGACCTGCTTTTCGCCACCGCGGGTCCACGCCGTAGCGAAGCCCTGCGGGATGAGGAAGTTACGGGCGTACCCGTTCTTGACCTCGACAACGTCACCGGCACTACCCAGCCCGGCGACCTCGTTCGTGAGAATCAGCTTTGCCATCTCGATACCCCTTACCGGCCGGCGCCAGCGTAGGGCAGGAGCGCCATTTCGCGCGCGTTCTTGATCGCCGTGGCGATCAGACGCTGCTCCTGCACCGAGACACCGGTGATACGACGGGCACGGATCTTGCCGCGCTCCGAGACGAACTTGCGAAGGGTGGCGACATCCTTGTAATCGATGACACCGACCCGGATGGACTTCGCGGGAGCGGTGGGCTTGCCACCCTTCCGCGGCTTGCGGCGGTCGCCGCTCGACTTTCCAGCCATTGTTTTTCCTTAGTGATGAGCGGATGCCGGCCGTGAAGGCCGGATCCAGAAGTTGTTCAGAACGGGGTGTCGTCGCCGAAGCTGCCGGGAGTGCTCCAGGCATCCGCGCTGGTCGACGAACCGGGCGTGGACCACGGCTCCTCCGACACCTGCTGCTGCGCGGGACGGGACTGTCCACCGCCACCGGCACCGCCGGCACCGCCGGTCGAGGCC
>NZ_JAGYWT010000093.1:0-7035 GCF_019279095.1 Microbacterium sp. BF1
GAGGCTTGTATTGCGTCGCTCGTCATCGATGTCAGAGAAGGCGTCCTGAAGCTGTCCCTTGATGGCGAGACCGTGGGCACGGTACTCAACTGGGCGAATCTTGGGATTGCCCTGCCCGCCACGGGAGGAGGACCGTGAGCGTCGCCCAGGCGAGCACGCCGATGCCACCCCAGAAGACGACGGCAGGTGTGCCGCGTCGGGTGGCCCGAACGTCCACGTCAACCTCCCCCTCAGAAGGTGATCTCGTGTGCCTCCCCCTCAGAAAGCCACGAATCTCGACGGAGCTGCGTCGATTGGAGGCGACGATACTCGCGGCCGCACGATCTGTCTAGGGGGTTCTCCGCGCGTTTCCGGGGATGTCGGGGTGTGACGCGCCCGGAGAAATCTCGGCTTGACTTTCCCCAGGTTCTACACATCCCATCCCCGAAGAGGGCAACCTTCAACGCCCGATTTAAACTGATTTTCATCCACAGGCTGGGGAAAGGGTAAACGCCAGATCAGGGCAGATAAAAAAGTTTGCTTTCCCACTCCTCCACTGGGTTATCCACACCCGTTGTGCACAGACACTCCGACTTTGTCCGCACGCTTTCCACATGGTTATCCACAGGCCGTGTTGCATGTGGAAAGAGTCGCTCGTAGCGTGGGCGAGCGACCGAATGTCGGAGGCACCTGTTTTGCTGTTCAGGGTGGCGTGAGGGCCGAGATCCATACAGGCCCCGCCGTCGAGGCGTCTCCTCGGAACATCGCATCGGAAACGTCGCATCGAAGGGAAGACTGTGTCGATCGCTGACATCTCAGAGGAGCGCATGGGCGCGAAGCGCGCGCCCGAGCGCACGCCTCCCCACGACCTCCTCGCCGAGCAGAGCGCGCTGGGCGGAATGCTCCTGTCGAAGGATGCGGTCGCCGATGTGATCGAGACGCTCAAGGGCGCCGACTTCTACATCCCCAAGCACGAGCTGATCTTCGAGGCCATCCTCTCGCTGTACTCGCACGGCGAGCCCACCGACGTCGTCGCCGTCACCGATGAGCTCATCAAGACGGGCGAGCTCGGCCGCGCCGGCGGTGCCGACTACCTGCACACCCTGACCTCGATCGTGCCCACGGCCGCGAACGCCGGCTACTACGCCGGCATCGTCTCGGAGCGCGCGATCCTGCGCCGGCTCGTCGACGCCGGCACCCGCATCGTGCAGCTCGGCTATGCCGGTGAGGGCGACGCGACCGACATCGTCAACAACGCCCAGGCCGAGATCTACTCGATCACCGGATCCGAGACCGCCGAAGACTACGTCCCCCTGCAGATCGCCGTCGATGCCGCCCTCGAGGAGATCGAGGCCGCCAGCGGTCGCGACGGATCCATGACCGGCGTTCCGACCGGCTTCAAGGAGCTCGACGAGCTCACGAACGGCCTGCACGGCGGTCAGATGATCGTCGTCGCCGCTCGACCCGCCATGGGTAAGTCCACGCTCGCGCTCGACTTCGCCCGCTCGGCATCCATCGGCCACAACCTCCCCTCTGTCTTCTTCTCGCTCGAGATGGGCAAGAGCGAGATCGCGATGCGTCTGCTCAGCGCCGAGGGTGCGATCCCTCTGCAGAACATGCGAAAGGGAAACCTCGACCCGCGCGACTGGACCACCGTCGCCGCGACCCGAGGCCGCATCAACGACGCCCCGCTCTACATCGACGACAGCCCGAACATGACACTCGTCGAGATCCGTGCCAAATGCCGTCGACTCAAGCAGCGCGAGGGCCTGCGCATGGTCATCATCGACTACCTGCAGCTCATGACATCGGGCAAGCGCGTCGAGTCGCGTCAGCAGGAGGTCTCGGAGTTCTCGCGAAGCCTCAAGCTCATCGCCAAGGAGCTGCAGGTTCCGGTCATCGCCCTCTCGCAACTGAACCGTGGTCCGGAGCAGCGCACCGACAAGAAGCCCGCGATTAGCGACCTGCGAGAGTCCGGCTCGATCGAGCAGGACGCCGACATGGTCATCCTGCTGCACCGCGACTCGGTCTACGACAAGGACGTGCGTCCGGGCGAGGCCGACCTCATCGTCGCCAAGCACCGTAATGGACCTACCGCGACGATCACTGTCGCGTTCCAGGGGCACTACTCGCGCTTCATGGACATGGCCCCCGGCGGCGACTTCAACTGATCTCTCGCCCGAGAATCCGGGCACTGAACCGAGGCCTCGGAACGCCGCCGATGGTGCGACTCGCGCGACGGTACGCTCGGGCTACCCCGCGGGGTATCTCCGCCAGCTCACCGCAGTGGCGAAGGCGGCGTCAGCGGTCGAAGAGTCTCTCATGACGGTGCGTGCGCAGACTCGGATCGGCGACGGAGCTGCTCTCTCACCTCTGCCATGTCCAATGCGCGGACAGAGGTGATGACCTGCTCGAGTTGCGCATCAATGAGCGCTCCGGGCTGAGAGAAGACACCGATACCGCCCCGGAACACCATCAGCGTGGGGATGGACCGAATCTGAAAGCCGGCGGCGAGTTCTCGTTCCGATTCGGTATCGACCTTGCCGAAGGTGATATCCGAGTGTGTGTCGGACGCCTTCTCGAAGACGGGTGCGAAGGCGCGGCAGGGGCCGCACCATGCCGCCCAGAAGTCCAAGATCACGATGTCGGTGCGGCTGATGGTGTCTCGGAGGTTGTCGCCGGTGACAGTGAGGGTGGTCATTGTGGTCCTTTCATTCCGAGCCGTGAGTAGCGGGGGCAGACGTCATCGGATGACGGGGAGACCGGTGGCCTCTGCGGCCTCAGAGATCCCGCCCGCGTCCTGCACGTCGAGTCCCGCGGCTTCCATCGCGGCGACCGCCTGCGCGGATCGGTTGCCGGACTGGCAGTAGACGACGTACTCATCCTCGGGATCGAGCTCCGAGATGGTCGTGTCGAATTCCGGGGATTGAAGGTCGATGTTGATGGCGCCGTCGAGATGGCCCTCGGCGTACTCCGCGGGGGTGCGCACATCGACAACGACCGTGTCTTCGCCGATCGCTACAGAGGGAGACGCCGTGGCAGCGCAGCCGCTCATCGCGACGGAGAGGGCGAGAGCCGCCCCGAGTGCGACGGCCCGCAGGCTACGCCGCGCCATGAGGGTGCCCCTCGCACCGCTGATCGTCGGGGACCCCGTAGAGCGCCTCCTCCACATGCTGACCGCAACCTTCCCACGTTGCTTTACCGCACTGGCCACACGTCACGCGAGCGCACATCTCCTGCACCTTTCCTTGGATCGAAGTGATTCCGATTATACCCCCCGGGGTATTATTTCGTCCATGCGCTCATCTCAGCCCGTGAAGGAACAACCCGTCGTCGGTCAGTGGGTCGAGGGCATCGACACTCCGGTCGTGAACGAACGCGCGGTTCGAGCGTCAGCGGGGATCTTGTTCCTGGCTGGTTTCTCGGCGTGGCTCTGGAGTGTGATCACCGGTGACCTGCAGCCGATGCGGATCTTCGGAATCGTGTTCGCCATCGAGATGATGCTGCGGTTGTTCGTCGGAACAGTTTTCACTCCTACGCTCATCCTGGGTGCGCTGATCACTCGCCCGCAGCGTCCGGAGTGGGTGGAGGCGCGGTCGAAGATCCTTGCCTGGGGCATGGGGTTCGGAATGTCCCTCGCGGGGTGCTTCAGCTTGGGATGGTTGGGCCTGCCGACGATCGTCGCTCAGGTGATCTGCGGGGTGTGTCTTCTCCTGCTGTACCTGGAGACAGCCTTCGGGATCTGCCTGGGATGCGTTGTCGCCCAGCGCTTCGCGCGGCGCAAGCCGCAGTTGTGTGCGGGTGACACCTGCGCATACACACCGCCGGCGAAGGGCGAGCAGCACTCGATTCTCCGCGACTGAACCCGGGTCGATGCAGCGACCTCGATCAGCGAGAGGCGTCGCGACGCGGTGCGGTGTCGTCCCAGCGGGGCGAGGGGAGGTGCAGCAGCACCAGGCCGATGCCGGCGATCACCGAGTTGCGGAAGGCGGGGTCGAGTCCGTTCCACGAGGTGGACCGCCACATCTGGAACCACTCGCCGCCGATCGAGATGAACCCGCCCACGAAGAGGAGGATGATCATCACCAGCCCGATCGACGACCACACGCGGGCGGCGTGGAAGCCGTGGCCGAGGAATCCGCGCACGAAGAACACGACCGCGACGATCAGGACGATCGCGCTCAGCGACTCCCAGATGATCACGCCGATGTAGGCGATGTTCCACAGCACGGGGTTGTCGATCGCCCGCCACATCACGTCGGGATCGAGCCCCTTGCCGGCCTCCTGGCCGAAGTTCGTGGTGTCCATCGCCAAGACGTGCTGCACGAAATCGAAGTTGGTGCCGTAGTCGGTGATGTTCCCGAGCGCCACCAGGAAGATGTAGAGCCCGTTCACGAGGACGAGCGCGGCCGCCGCGAAGGGCAGCGAACCGAGAAGGTGCCAACGAGGTGAGCGCACCGGCGCGTCGGTCGTAGTCATGACCAGACAGTATCGGTCGTCGTGTCCGGGCGTCGAGGGGGCGCTGCTGCGGGAGCCGGATACCGTGGACGACGGTGATCGCGAATGGACGCTGAGGGGAGAGCCGTGGTGGACGACTCAGGGAGTGACCGGCGCATCCGAGACGGATACGCCGCACGTGCCGCCGAGTACACGCAGCTGTTCGGCGACATCGGGCAGATGGACGAGGTCGACCGGGAGCGCATCGGGGGCTGGGCGAATGCGGTCGACGGGCGCATCCTCGATGCCGGGTGCGGCCCGGGGCACTGGACCGCGTTCCTCGCCGAACGAGGGATCGACGCCGAAGGCATCGACCTGGTGCCGGAGTTCGTCGCCGGTGCCTGCGCGCGGTTCCCGCACGTTGCGTATCGGGTGGCATCGCTGACGGACGTCGGCGTCGCGTCGGGCTCCCTCGGCGGCGTGCTCGCCTGGTACTCGCTGATCCACGCAGGGCCGGATGAGCTCGCGGTCCTCCTCGCCCATGCTCGACGCGTTCTCCGCGACGGGGGAGCCTTGTTGGTCGGGTTCTTCGCCGGGGTCGACGGAGAGCCCTTCCCGCATGCCGTCACGACGGCGCACTACTGGTCAGTCGAGGGGCTGTCCGTGCTGCTGGAGCGCGCCGGCTTCCGCGTGGTCGACAGCGACGCCCGGGTGCAGGACGGACGCCGTCCGCACGCATCGATCAGCGCTGTCGCGGTCTGATCAGAGCGCCGGCGCTGTCCTTGCTGCGTCAGGGGATCGGCACGGCTCGATCGGCCCCGAGCCGCTTCATCACCATGGTCGAGGTGAGACGCTGCACGCCGGGCAGGGCGCCGAGGGTGTTGTCGTAGAGCTCCTGGTAGACGCCCATGTCGCGGGTGAGGATGCGCAGCATGTAGTCGGGGTCGCCGAACAGACGCTGCGCCTCGACGACCGCGGGGATCGCCACGACGGCCTCTTCGAACGCCACGATCGTGTCCTTGTCGGTGCGCCCGATCGTCACGAAGACGATGGCCTCGAAGGTGAGGCCGACCGCTGCCGGGGCGACCACCGCGCGGTACCGCTCGATCGCGCCGGACTGCTCCAGCTCTTTGAGTCGGCGATGGCAGGCGGACAGGCTCAGGCCGACCTGCGAGGCGAGGTGGGTCGCGCTCATCCGGCCGTCATCCTGCAGCAGAGAGAGGATCTCCCGGTCGAGTGCGTCCATGCCGACAATTCTTGCAGGTGAAGGCGCGGATGGCTCGAAGAATCGGAGCACCTTTCGCGTGATCCTTCGTAGTCTCTTCCTCGGATTGAGGAGAACCGATGGATATCGCTCTGGTGATGCAGTTCTGGGTGGTCGCCGTCATGCTCGCGCTGACCCCCGGCGCCGACTGGGCGTATGCGATCTCGGCAGGCCTGCGTGCCCGCTCCATCGCACCGTCGATCCTCGGGATGATCGCCGGATACACCGTCGTGATCGTCGCCGTCGCTCTCGGTCTCGGCGCGCTGGTCACCGCGTATCCCGTCACCCTCACGACCCTGACGGTGGTCGGTGCGCTCTACCTGATCTTCCTCGGAGCCACGACCCTGGCCAGCCGTCCGGCTCCGATCGCGGAGAGCGGCGAGCCGATCGCGACCGGAGGGTGGGGGCAGTTCCTGCGCGGATCCGGTGTCAGCGGCATCAACCCGAAGGGGCTCCTGCTGCTCCTCGCCCTGCTGCCGCAGTTCACGAGTCCGAATGGCTGGCCGTCGACGACGCAGATGCTCGCGCTGGGCGGACTGCACCTGCTCAACATCGCGATCGTCTACACGACGGTCGGTCTGCTCGCCCGTCGACTGTTGCGCACCCGGCCCCGCGCGAGTTCGGTGGTCACGCGGATCGCCGGCATCGCCATGACCGTCATCGGCGTGGGCATCCTGATCGAGCAGGTGCTCGAATGGATGTGACGCCTGCGTGAGCGGCGGCTGACGAGGAGTCAGACGGTCACGGGCGGACGCGGACCGTTCGTCCCTCGAACGACACCAGGTCGCCGTCGCGCAACTGGCGTCCTCGGCGGCGGTCGATCTCGCCGTTCACCGTGACGTACCCGTCGATGATGACCTCTTTGGCGTCGCCGCCCGAGTCGAGGAGTCCGGCGAACTTGAGGAACTGCCCGAGGCGGATCACCTCACCGCCGATGGAGATGTCGTCGATCGGATCGGAGTTCGTCATCCTTGAATGCTAATCGGCTTCGAGGCCCGGTGGATGCGACGATGCCGCCGCCCCCGGGTGGGAGCGGCGGCACCGTCGAGCCGGGCGTCTCGGGTCCGCCCGACAGGACGCGGCCCTGATCTGCTCAGTCGATGTCGGTTCCGACGACGGCGAAGTCGGCGCTGAAGTCGATGTCGATCGAGCGATTGTCCGAGGTGAGCACCGAGGCGTCGTAGGGGCTCACGTCGTCGCCGTCGCCGTCGACATCGAGGTCGGTGAAACCCACGACACTCCCCTGCACCTCGCCTTCTCGTGCTACGTCCTCGACCGCGAAGGACGACTGTTGCTGACGCGCCGAGCACTCTCGAAGAAGACCTGGCCCGGTGTCTGGACGAACAGCTTCTGCG
>NZ_JAGYWT010000094.1:0-7033 GCF_019279095.1 Microbacterium sp. BF1
GCGCCGCGAACAACTCGAGGTAGCCCGGAGTGCGTGCGTTTCGCTCGGCGATGCTGGAGAAGACCAGCTCGCCGGGTTCGGCAGCCGCCGCGATCGCGCTGAACACGCTCTCGTTGTCGGCTAGGCGCCGCACCGCCGCCCGCGACGCCCGAAGCGGTCCCGCCAGTCCGGACTGTGGTCTGACGACAACGCGGCGGCGAGATGTGCCCGTCGGGCGTTGGAGGATGTGGACAGGGCAGTTCGTCTCTGGTTGTGGCAGACCTACCATGGCTGTAATCCCACTTCCCTCTGAGAGGAACGCACATGGTCGACGCCGCCGTCCGTCCGAAGACGACTCGCACCTCCACCGACACCGCGGATGCGAACCTGCACATCGATGTCGCCCGCGTCAACGACGCCCTGATGGGCACGTGGGGAGACGTACGTCGCCAGGCCCGCGAGATGATCAAGGACTCGGCGTTCTGGCGCAAGGATGAGCTCGGCAAGGACGAGCACCGCGAGCGCGTGCTCAGCCAGCTGCACCTCCTGGTCGAGAACAAGGCCGTGCACCGCGCGTTCCCCAAGTCGCTCGGCGGCGAGGAGAACAACGGCGCGAACATCGCGGGCTTCGAGGAGCTGGTGGTGGCCGACCCCAGCCTGCAGATCAAGTCGGGCGTGCAGTGGGGACTCTTCGGCTCCGCGATCCTTCAGCTCGGCACCGAGCAACACCACGCGAAGTGGCTTCCCGGTGTGATGGACCTCTCGATCCCTGGCGCCTTCGCGATGACCGAGATCGGCCACGGCTCCGACGTCGCGGCCGTCGGTACGACCGCGACGTACGATCCGGCGACGGAGGAGTTCGTGATCAACACCCCGTTCCGCGGGGCGACGAAGGAGTACCTCGGCAACGCGGCGCTGCACGGCGTCGCGGCGACCGTCTTCGCGCAGCTGATCACGAACGGCGTCAACCACGGCGTTCACTGCTTCTATGTGCCGCTGCGCGGCGAGGACGGCGTCGACCTTCCCGGCATCGGCCGCGAGGACGACGGCCTCAAGGGCGGACTCAACGGCATCGACAACGGGCGCCTCTCGTTCGACCATGTGCGCATCCCGCGCACCAACCTGCTCAACCGCTACGGCGACGTCGCAGCGGACGGCACGTACTCCAGCGCGATCGACAGCCCCGGCCGCCGCTTCTTCACGATGCTCGGCACCCTGGTGCAGGGACGTGTGTCGCTCGACGGTGCGGCATCCTGGGCCTCGGCGCTCGGCCTGCACATCGCGATCACCTACGCCACCCAGCGCCGCCAGTTCGACGGTGCGGACGGGCAGGAGGTCGTGCTCATGGACTACGGCAAGCACCAGCGCCGTCTGCTCCCGCGCCTGGCGACCACGTACGCGCAGATCTTCGCGCACGACGAGTTCCTGCAGAAGTTCGACGGCGTCTTCTCCGGCCGCACCGACACCCCGGCCGACCGTGAAGACCTCGAGACCCTGGCCGCCGCCCTCAAGCCGCTGTCGACCTGGCACGCGCTCGACACGCTGCAGGAGGCCCGCGAGGCTACCGGTGGCGCCGGCTTCATGTTCGAGAACCGTCTGGTCGGACTCCGCGCCGACCTCGACATCTACGTCACCTTCGAGGGCGACAACAACGTGCTGCTGCAGCTCGTCGGCAAGCGTCTGCTGACCGACTACGCCAAGCAGTTCCAGGGCAAGGATGCGGCGGCGCTCGCGAAGTTCGCCGTCGGCATGACCGCGGGCAAGCTGTTCCACGGCGCCGGGCTCCGCCAGCTCGGTCAGGCCGTCTCCGACTTCGGTCAGGTGAGCCGCTCGGTCGAGCGGGGTCTGCGTGAGGAGCAGCAGCACGACCTGCTCGCCGGACGCGTGCAGCAGATGGTGGCCGACATCGCCTCCCGCCTGCGCCCCGGTGCGAAGGACAAGGCCCTCGGTGCCCGCCTGTTCAACGAGAACCAGGCCGAGCTCATCGAGGCGGCCCGCGCGCACGGCGAGCTGCTGCAGTGGGAGGCGTTCACCGACGCCGTCCACCAGATCGACGATGAGGACACGCGGAAGGTGCTCACCTGGCTGCGCGACCTCTTCGGCCTGCAGCTCATCGAGAAGCATCTCGCCTGGCACCTGATCAACGGACGCCTGTCGACGCAGCGCGCTGCGGCCGTGTCGAGTTACATCGACCGCCTGTGCGCTCGTCTTCGTCCGTATGCGCTCGACCTCGTGAACGCGTTCGGCTACGAGCCCGAGCACGTGCGCGCGCCCATCGCCAGCGGCCTGGAGAAGCAGCGTCAGGATGAGGCCCGCGCCTACTACGCCGACCTCGCAGCGACCGGTCAGGCGCCGATCCAGGAGAAGGCGCTGAAGAAGAAGCAGCGCTGACCGCCTGCGGTTCAGCCCGGACCTGATCCACCTGTCGGGAGTTCGTGACGAGCGCACGGCGAATCCGCGCGATTCTCCCGACAGGTGCGCATCCTCCCGACAGGTGTTCGGGGAGATGCGGATCGGGTGTCAGGGTGCCGCGGTGAGATCCACTCCGCGTTCGGTGGCCAGGGCCTGGAGCTTCTGCGCCGCGTCGGTCTCGACGCACACGCACGCCTGCAGACCCGCCTCGTCTTCGTCGCGCAGGAGGTAGTAGCTGTCGGTGTCGGTCAGCTGCACGCCGCCGGCGTCGAAGAACAGCCAGCGCACGCGCACGAGCACGAGCCGGTCGGAGAGATCGCGACGCTCGAGCAGTTCGAATCCGACGGAGGCCAGGCCCAGCCGCTGGTAGATCGGATAGGAATGCCGCAGACCGTCGATCATGGCGTCGCGGGATTCGAGCACACCGGAGGAGCGGTCGTTCACGATCGTCCCCGGCGTCGACCACAGACTCGCCGCGGTCTCGGCATCGAATGCGGTCAGGCTGTCCGCATAGCGGGTGAGGTACCGGGAGATCGTGTCGTCGGAGGTGGTCATGGCGTGAGCCTAAGCGTGGCCGAGCGGAGCGCACCCGGCCTTGACAATCGCCGATTCGGCCTGGACGGCCGATTCTCATCCGGTGCTGGGTAGTCTCGGCAGGTACCCGATCCGAGGAGTCCGAGATGTCTGCTGTGAACGCCTATGCCGCACCCCGTGAAGGGGCCCCGCTGGAGAAGACCGTCATCGAGCGACGCGAGCTCGGCCCGCTCGACGTGCTGATCGACATCGCGTTCGCGGGTATCTGCCACTCCGACATCCATACCGTGCGCGGCGACTGGGGGCCTCAGCAGTACCCGCTCGCTCCCGGCCACGAGATCACCGGCACCGTCGCCGCGGTCGGCGAGGGCGTCACCCGGCATGCCGTCGGCGATCGCGTCGGCGTCGGATGCCTGGTGAACTCGTGCGGTGAGTGCCGCAACTGCCTGCGGGGGGAGGAGCAGTTCTGCACCCAGGGGGCCGTCCTCACCTATGGCAGCACGGATCGTGACGGCACCGTCACGCAGGGCGGATACTCCGAGCAGGTCGTGGTCACCGAAGCGTTCGTCCTGAAGATCCCCGACGCGCTGCCCCTGGATGTCGCAGCTCCCCTGCTGTGCGCCGGCATCACGACATACTCACCGCTGCGGCACTGGAACGTCGGACCGGGCACCCGCGTCGCCGTCGTGGGACTCGGGGGCCTCGGGCACATGGGCGTGCAGATCGCGCACGCACTCGGTGCCGAGGTGACCGTGCTCTCGCAGACCCTGAGCAAGAAGGACGACGGGCTGCGGCTCGGCGCCGACCACTATCGCGCGACGAGCGACCAGGAGACCTTCCGTGAGCTGCGGTCGTCGTTCGACGTGATCCTCAACACCGTCAGCGCGGTGATCGATCTGCGCTCCTATCTGAGCCTGCTCGACGTCGGCGGCGCCATGGTGTGCGTCGGAGCTCCCGGCGAACCGCTCTCGGTCGGCGTGATGTCGCTGATCGGCGGCCGTCGCTCGCTCGCCGGCAGCAACATCGGCGGCATCCAGGAGACGCAGGAGATGCTCGACTTCTGCGCCGAGCACGGTATCGCCGCCGAGATCGAGACCATCCCCGCTTCCGACATCAACGCCGCCTACGAGCGCGTGCTCGCATCCGACGTGCGGTACCGGTTCGTCATCGACGCGGCGACCTTCGGCTCCTGACATCGCGGCCGTGGTGGCGGCGGCTCAGCGGCGGCGAGACGTCGGCAGGTCGATCGGTCCGGTGACGGAGAGCTCGTCCTCCCACACCTCGATTCCTCGGACCTCGGGGAGTCGGGCCTTGGTGAAGACCGGATCGAGTCCTTCGCGTCGCTGCTGCGTGTAGTCCTTGAGGAGCTTGAAGGCGACTCCGGAGAGCAGTGCGATCGCCACGAGGTTCACGATCGCCATGAAGCCCATCGCGCCGTCGGCGAAGTTCCACACGACATCGGCCGACACGATCGATCCGACGAACACCGCCCCGATGGCGAAGAGCCGGTAGCCGAGCAGGACGGCGGGTGTCGACGTGATGAACTCGATGTTCGTCTGCCCGTAGTAGTAGTTGCCGAGGATCGAGCTGAATGCGAGCAGGAAGATGATCACGATCAGCAGGATGTTCGACCAGCTGCCGAGCGCACCGACCACCGCTCCCTGCGTCAGCCCGATGCCCCGCTCGGCGTTCGCGAGGTCGGGGACCGAGACGAGGATGATGAACGCGGTGATCGAGCACACCAGGAACGTGTCGAAGTAGACGCCGAGGGTCTGCACCAGACCCTGCTTGACCGGGTGCGTCACCGCGGCACTCGCGCCCGCGTTGGGCGCGGAACCGAGCCCGGCTTCGTTGGAGAACATGCCCCGCTTGACGCCGGTGAGGATGATGTAGCCGAGCGCGGCGCCCACGATCTCGTTCGGCCCGAACGCCTGCGTGAAGATCATGGCGAAGACCTCGGGGAGGCGCTCGATGTGAATCACCACGATGACGAGCCCGAGGAGCAGGTACAGCAGCGCCATGACCGGGACCAGGGTCTGGGTGACGGAGGCGATGCGGCGCACGCCTCCGAAGATCACCAGGCCCATGAGGACCGCGAGCGCCGCGCCGATGGCCCACGGCAGCCATGCGGGGGCCCCGCCGCCCAGGCTCCCCGCGATGGTGGCCTGGATGGTGTTGGCCTGCAGCGAGCTGAACGCGATCGGGAAGCACACGATGAGGATGACGGCGAACAGGACTCCCATCCAACGCGCGCCGAGTCCGCGCTGCATGTAGTACGCGGGACCTCCGAGGAACCCGTCCTTGTCCCGCGTCTTGTACAGCTGCGCGAGCGAAGACTCGATGAACGAGGACGCCCCGCCGATGAACGCCATCAGCCACATCCAGAAGATCGCACCGGGTCCGCCGATCGCGATCGCCGTGCCGACACCGGCGATGTTGCCGACGCCGACGCGCGAGGCCGCGGAGATGGTGAACGCCTGGAACGCCGAGACGGATTGCGGCTCGCCGCTCTCGGTGCGCGGGGTGCGATCCGTCAACGTGCGAAACATCTCCGGGATCAACCGGAACTGCACGACGCCGGAGCGGATCGTGAAGTACAGGCCGAGGAGGACGACCAGGGGGAGGACGATCCACGTCCACAGGTTGTCGCCCCACGTCAGCAGCCACTCGTTCACAGAATCCATGCGCACAGTCTGGTGGAACTGCTCCGATGACACCAGCTTTCGCGCGCACAGCATTCCGGTGGGACGCGTCCGCCTCCGTGTCGGCGCTCGGTGTCGGTCGCCGCGGATAGCCTGACCGGATGACCTCTCTTCTCACGGGCCCCGATGCCCGCGACCGCTGCGCCTGGGTGGGCGACGACGACGAGTACCGTCGCTATCACGATGAAGAGTGGGGCACGCCTCTGCACGGCGACCGCGCGCTGTTCGAGAAGATGGCGCTCGAAGGGTTCCAGGCAGGCCTCTCCTGGATCACGATCCTGCGCAAGCGACCGCGGTTCCGCGAGGTGTTCGCGGGTTTCGAGCCCGAGATCGTCTCCGAGTACGACGAGTCCGATGTCGAGCGCCTGATGGGCGACGCCGGGATCATCCGCAACCGCGCGAAGATCGAGGCGACCATCGGCAACGCCCGCATCGTGCGCGGCATGGCCGAGGGGGAGTTCGACGAGCTGATGTGGTCGTTCGCCCCGGCGGCCCCCGGCGCCCGTCCCGCATCCTTCGCCGACGTCCCCGCCGTCACGCCGGAGTCCACGGCGTTGAGCAAGGAACTGCGTCGTCGTGGGTTCCGATTCGTGGGGCCGACCACCATGTACGCCCTGATGCAATCGGGCGGCATGGTCGACGATCACATCGCAGGCTGCTGGCGGGCCTGATCATCGCGGATGGGCAGAACTGCCCATCCGCGGTATTCCGAGACGCGGTTAGGATGAACGGGTGCTCGGTGGGCCCGGAGGGACCGCCCAGGAGCTAACGAAGAGTGTCACCTGGGGGGGGAACCGGGAATGAAGGCGTTGTCTTGGATACGCGCGCGGCCCAAAACACTGGCGTCCGCCGCCGGTGTCACCGTCGGCGTCATCGCTATCACCACGATGGCCTTCACCTATGAGGGCTTCCCGACCACCAAGGTCGACCTGAACGACGGCGGCGTCTGGATCACGAAGACGTCGAGCCTGCTGGTCGGGCACTTCAACAACGAGTCGACGGTCCTCGACGGTGGTCTGCGCACCACGGGCGAGAACTACGACATCCTTCAGGACACGAGCAACATCCTCGTCGTCGACGAGAACGCCTCCACCCTCACCGCCGTCGATCCCGCACGCGTATCTCTCGGCGACTCCGCAGGCATCCCCTCCTCGGCGAAGGTCGCGCTGGGCAACCGCACGGCCGCGATCCTCGATCAGAAGACCGGCGAGCTCTGGGTCGTCCCTGCCCAGGGCGTCTCGTCTTTCGAGGCAGAGGTGAACGAGCCCGCCGCAGAACAGATGAGCTCTCCGGCGGGCAGCGCCAGCGCGCGTACGTCGCGATGGTCCTGGCGCAGGACACCGAGTTCGTCCTTCTGGACGAGCCGCTGAACAACCTCGACATGCGGCACGCCGTGCAGATGATGA
>NZ_JAGYWT010000095.1:0-7011 GCF_019279095.1 Microbacterium sp. BF1
AGCGGTGTTCGCCCCCGACGCCGGCCGTGCCACGGTGACGGTGCTGCAGTTCCCCACCGACGACGCTGCCGCGCAGGCGGCCCTCGACATCCGCGCCAGGATCGGCGACCCGACATACACGGAACAAGTTCTCGTCGCGCTGCAACTGCGGCGGCATCGACGGCGGCACCTCTGCCGCACCCGCCGCTGTCGCGCCCACACCGGACAGACCGGCGATCAGCAGACCTGCCGTCAGCGCTGACGCGACGACACCCCGCGCTCGGCGCCCGAAACTCGTATTCCCCACAGTGACTCCCCAGTCGATGCTGTTCCGAACGCGAGGTCGTCACTCCACCGCGCGCTCGATGACATCGAGGCGGCGACGAACGCCGCGACGCGGTGCTGTGAACTCCCCAGTTCAGAACTCCCCAGTCCGACCCGAAATGCGGGTCGGTCGCGAACGCCAGACAGCGTGCGCGCTCCCGCGCTAGCACATATACGTCCCGAGCGTGGGCGCCAGGACCGCGATCGTGTCGACCCATTCATCGGCGACGGCGTCGATGGCGGAGGGGGTGCGGGGAGCTGAAGTCATAGCTGTCAGCCTAATCCCCGGCCCCCTTCCGCCGCCGGACCTCAGTGCGCGGCTTCGTTCCAGTCGCGACCGCGTCCGACCTGCACGTCGAGCGGCACCGACAAGTCGGCGGCGTCACCCATCCGCGCCCGCACGATGCGCTCCGTCGCTTCCCACTCCCCGGGAGCGACCTCGACGACGAGCTCGTCGTGGATCTGGAGCAGCACGCGCGAGGAGAGCTGCTCGGAGCGGAGATCATCGTGGATGTGCAGGAGCGCGATCTTCATGATGTCTGCGGCGCTGCCCTGGATGGGGGCGTTGAGGGCCGCGCGCTCGGCGTTCTCACGCAGCACCCGGTTCGGGCTCGCCAGGTCGGGGAACGGACGACGGCGGCCGAAGATCGTCTCGGTGTAGCCTACCTCCTTCGCCTTCATGACCGACGCGCGCAGATAGTCGCGCACCGCGCCGAACCGAGCGAAGTACTCGATCATGAGCTGCTTGGCCTCGGACTGCTCGATGCGCAGCTGCTTGGAGAGGCCGAACGCGGAGAGCCCGTAGACCAGGCCGTACGACATCGCCTTGACCTTGGTGCGCATGGCCGCCGTCACCTCGCTCGGCTCGACTCCGAAGACCCGCGCACCGACGAAACGGTGCAGGTCTTCCCCGCTGTTGAACGCCTCGATGAGGCCTTCGTCGCCGGAGAGGTGCGCCATGATGCGCATCTCGATCTGCGAGTAATCGGCGGTGAGAAGCGCCTCGTAGCCCTCGCCCACTTCGAACGCGCTGCGGATGCGACGGGATTCCTCGGTACGCACCGGGATGTTCTGCAGGTTGGGGTCGGTGCTGGACAGACGCCCCGTCTGGCTTCCGGTCTGCACATACGTCGTGTGCACGCGGTGATCGTCGCCGATGGCGGTATCGAGCGACTCGATGATCTGACGCAGCTTGGTGGCCTCACGGTGCTGCAGCAGCAGGTTCAGGAACGGGTGGGGGTTGCTCTCCTGCAGGTCGGCGAGAACCGCGGCATCCGTCGAGTATCCAGTCTTGGTCTTTCGGGTCTTCGGCAGCTGCAGGTCTTCGAACAGGACCTCCTGCAGTTGCTTGGGCGAGCCGAGGTTGAACTCGCGTCCGACCACAGAGAAGGCCTCCTGCGCGAGCGCCTCGGCGCGGGCGGCGAGCTCTCCGGAGAACGTGGACAGCACGTCGTGCGAGACCGCGACGCCCGCGACCTCCATGTCGGCGAGGGTGAGCAGCGTCGGCAGCTCGATGTCGACCAAGACCTTGGCGACCGGCTCGGGGATGTCTTCCCGAAGAGCATCGGCGACACGCAGCGCGAACCACGCCTCCTGCGAAGGCGTGGCGCCCTCGGTCTCGGGCACGAGCTGCGACGGGTCGGCCTCGGGGAGCTTCTCGCCCAGGTAGCGCTCCACCAGGTCGGAGAGGGTCTTGTCCGGGAAGCTCGGTCGCAGCAGCCAGCCGGCGAGACTCGTGTCGTACGAAAGGCCGCCGAGGCGGATGCCTTGACGGATCAGTGCCTTCACCTGCGCCTTCGCGTCGTGGAGCACCTTCGACGCGTCGGACTCGAGCCATCCGCGCAGCGCCTCGGGCGCGGCTTCGGTCCAGTCGGATTCGCGGAGCTCAGTCAGGGTGGCGGCACCGATGCGCACGGGCACTCCGCCCTGTGTCGTGATACGGAGGGAGACTTCGCCTTCCTGTGCCGAACCCCAGGCAGCGAGCTCGGCGGGCGTCACCTCCACAGGCACAGGAAGGACGACCACGGATGCGGGATCGTCGGCGACCTCGCCCGCACCGACGGCCTCGAACACCCGCGGGAGCAGTGTGCGGAACTCCAGGCGCGCGAAGATGTCACGCACGGCCTGGGCATCGATCGGCGCGACCGCGAGATCGGCAGGGCCGACGGGAAGCTCCACGTCGGTGAGCAGACGGTTGAGTTTGCGGTTGCGGCGCACGTCGTCGATGTGATCGCGGAGGTTACCGCCGACCACACCCTTGATCTCGTCGGCTCGGGCGATCAGTTCGTCGAGCGACCCGAACTGCGTGAGCCACTTGACGGCGGTCTTCTCCCCCACCTTCGGCACACCGGGCAGGTTGTCGCTGGTCTCTCCGACGAGAGCGGCGATGTCGGGATACTGCTCCGGCCGGACCCCGTAGCGGTCCTGGACGGTCGTGGGGTCGTAGCGCTTGAGCTGGGAGACGCCCTGCACCGACGGGTACAACAGCGTGACATCGTCGTTGACGAGCTGGATGGTGTCGCGATCGCCCGAGACGACGAGCACGTCGAAGCCCTGTTCGGCACCCTGAGACGCCAGCGTGGCGAGGATGTCGTCGGCCTCGATCCCCTCCTTCGTCAGCACCGGGATCGACATCGCGGTGAGGCACTCCTGGAGCAGGGGGATCTGCCCCTTGAATTCCTGAGGCGACTCGGAGCGCGTGGCCTTGTACTCCGGGTACTCGTCGGTGCGGAAGGAGTGACGCGAGGTGTCGAAGGCGATCGCCAGGTGCGTCGGCTGCTCGGCCTTGATGAGGTTCACCAGCATCGACAGGAAGCCGTAGATGCCGTTCGTGTGCTGGTTGTCTTTGGTCGTGAAGTTGTCGACCGGGAGGGCGAAGAAGGCACGATAGGCGAGCGAATGGCCGTCGACGACCATGAGGGTAGGCTTTGCGGAGTCCGTCACCCTGTCAGCCTAACGAGGACGACAGACACCCGCTGAGGAGGATGCATGAGCGACGTCGCGACGAGCGAGGGACTCGACTGGGCCACAGCCCGCGGAATGGGCGCTCTGGCCGAGAAGATGGGCATGGAGTTCGTCGAATTCAGCGTCGACCGCTGCGTCGCGACGATGCCGGTCGAGGGCAACACGCAGCCTGTCGGACTCATGCACGGCGGCGCCTACGTGGTCCTCGGGGAATCCCTCGGATCGATGGCGGCCAATCTGCACGCCGGTGCCGGACGGCTCGCCGTCGGCGTCGACATCAACGCGACGCACACGCGTTCGGCGACGTCGGGCGTCGTCACCGGTGTCTGCACCCCTGTCCACCTGGGACGCAGCATCACCGTGCACGAGATCGTGGTGACCGACGATCAGGGGCGACGTTGCTCCACGATCCGCATCACCAACATGATCAAGGACCTTCCCGCCAAGCGCTGAGCGGTTCCTCCAGCAGCCGCTGGAAGAGCAGGTGGTCCTGCCACTCCCCCGCGATGCGGAGGTACTTCGGCGCCATCCCGATGCGCTCGAAGCCGTTTCCTCGCAGCACGCTCTGGGAGCCGAGGTTGTGCACCAGTGTGGCCGCCTGCAGCCGATGGAGTCCCAGTTCCGTGCGCGAGTACTCGATGATCTGCGCGACGGCGCGGTGCGCGAGCCCACGACGCAGCCGCGAGACGTCGACCCAGTAGCCGAGATCGGCGCTCCAGAACGCACCACGGACGATGTTGTTGATGTTCATCCGTCCGCGGATCTCACCGTCGTCGGACGCGATCACGAAGCGGACGCTGCGACCTGCGGACGCATCGTCGACGCACTGCTGCGCGTGCTGCTCCTGCGAGGCGACGGTGAAGAACGCCTCCGTGCGTGAGGGCTCCCACGGTGCGAGGTGCTCGCGGTTCGCCAGATACGCCCTCGAGAGCGCGGCGCCATCTCCGAGGCGCACGGGCCGCAGGATGTGCTCGGTATCGAGCCGGATGACCCCGGCGCTCACCCTTACTTCTTGGGCGCGAGCTGCTCGATGATCGCCTTGGCGACGTCCTGCATCGTCAGACGGCGATCCATGGAGGCCTTCTGGATCCAGCGGAACGCCTCGGGCTCGCTCAGACCCATCTTCTCGTTGAGCAGACCCTTGGCCCGATCGACGAGCTTGCGGGTCTCGAAGCGCTCGACCATGTCGGCGACCTCGGCCTCGAGCGTGATGATCTGCTCGTGGCGGGCCAGCGCGATCTCGATCGCCGGCAAGAGGTCGTTCGGAGTGAACGGCTTCACGACGTACGCGAGAGCACCGGCCTCGCTGGCACGCTCGACGAGCTCCTTCTGGCTGAAAGCCGTGAGGAGCACGACGGGGGCGATGTTGCCCTTGTGCAGCTTCTCGGCGGCGCTGATGCCGTCGAGCTGAGGCATCTTGACATCCATGATGACGAGGTCGGGGCGCAGCTCGGTCGCCAGAGCGACCGCGGTCTCTCCATCACCGGCCTCACCGACGACATCGAAGCCGTTGTCGCGGAGGATCTCGACGATGTCGAGACGGATCAGCGACTCATCTTCGGCGACGACCACGCGTCGGGGTGCGGATGACGTGGGCTGCTCAGCCTGCTCTTCTTGCTCTGTCACAGAACCATCCTAGTGGAGTGCCCCTGTCTGCAGGCCGTAACCACTCTGCGCGGAGGATCACTCCCCCTCCCCTGCGCTAAAGTCATAGACGCGACACACGAGCCGGCGTGGCGGAATGGCAGACGCGGAGCACTCAAAATGCTTTGTCCGAAAGGGCGTGTGGGTTCGAGTCCCACCGCCGGCACCCTTGATGGATGACCCTCGAACTGGGTTTTCCTCCTCAACACCGAGGTCGCCGGCTCACAGGGACGCGGCGGTCCCGTCGTGCGTCGGGACGACATCGGCGGTGTGATACTGGAACACGAGGCGGGCCGGCACGGTCCCCGCCAGCACCTCGTCGACCGATGCGTTGACCTGGTCCAGCTCACGGGGCTCGGTGACGACCCGCGTCCGTCCGGCGGCGTGAAGGTCGAAGACCTCCGCCAGATCCTGCCTGGTCCCGACGATGGAGCCGATGATGCTGATCCCCTTGAGCACGGTGTCGAAGATCGGCACCGTGAGCTCCCCACCGGCGGGGAGGGATACCAGCACGAGCCTGCCGCCGCGGTTCAGAGAGCGGAACGCCTGGTCGAAGACCGCGGGCGCGACCGCGAGGACGACGACGACGTCGGCACCACCGAGATCTCGGATCGCAGCGACCGGATCGGCGTCGGCGGCGTTCACGACGTGGTCTGCACCCAGCTCGGATGCCAGGTCGAGTTTCTCGTCGGTGATGTCCACCGCGATGACCTTGGCACCCACCAGGCGGGCGTACTGCACCGCAAGGTGCCCGAGCCCCCCGACACCGAAGATCGCGACCGTCTCGCCCGGCGTGACATGCGCGTTCTTGATCGCCGCGTAGGTCGTGACTCCGGCGCAGGTGAGCGGCGCGGCGTCGATAGCGGTGATGCCGTCCGGAACGGGAACGGCGAAGCGGGCGTCTGCCAGCATGTACTCGGCGTAGCCGCCGTCGACGGCGTAGCCGTTGTTGTACTGGCTCTCGCAGAGGTTCTCTCGACCATCGACGCAGTACCGGCATTCGCCGCATGCGTGGCCGAGCCAGGGCATCGCGACTCTCTGTCCGACCGTGCGGCTGGTCACGCCGTCACCGAGCTGTTCGACGATGCCCACGCCTTCGTGCCCCGGGATGAGCGGGAGCGGGGGCTTGACCGGCCAATCTCCGCGCATGGCGTGGATGTCGGTGTGGCACAGTCCGCATGTCTCCACCCGGACCAGGACCTGTCCCGGACCGGGCTGTGGGATCGGACGCTCTTCCACCTGCGCCGGTGCACCGAACTCTGTGACGACTGCTGCTCGCATCATTCCTCCTGGACGGGACTCGTGGATGCTTCAAGCCTGACGCCGCCGGACCTTCTTCCCCGGGTCGAAGGTCCCACCGTGTCCCTCATGCAGGAGAGCGCTGATGTCGATCGGCTGAGTGGCGGGAAACTGCAGATCGGCGGGATCGATCACGAGTGGACGATGTGCGGCGAAGGTCGAGTCAGCCATGATGCTCCTCTGACGGTGGTGGGAGTGCTCCGACGAGACATGCTTCTCCCGTGCGGCACCCCTGTCAGGGCCGAACGTCCCATGAACGTTCACGACGGATCGAAGCGTTCCCCCGTCGCTCGATCGGAGAAGTGCTCCGTGGCACCGTAGACGGCCGCCTGCGTGCGACGCTGCATGCCGAGCTTCGCGAGGAGACCAGAGACGTAGTTCTTGACCGTCTTCTCGGCGAGGCCGAGGCGCTCGCCGATCTGACGGTTCGTGAGTCCTTCCGCGATCAAGCGCAGAATCTGGCTCTCGCGCAGGGTCAACGGCGCCTCGGGGGCGGGAGGGGCCGTCGCGCGAGAAGCGAGTTTGGTCCGCACACGCGCTGTGACTGCCGGAGGCGTCAAGTCCTCACCGGTCGCCGCCCGGCGGATCGAGTCGATGAGAGAAGTGCCACGGATCGTCTTCAGGACATACCCCGACGCGCCGGCGATCACCGAGGCGGCGCTCGCCGCGTCGTCATCGAAGGCCGTGAGCATGAGGCATCGAATCCCGGGGTGCGCCGATCGGATGCTCCGGCAGAGATCCACGCCGCTGCCGTCCGGGAGCCGCACGTCGAGCACGACGACATCCGGCGAAGTCGCCTCC
>NZ_JAGYWT010000096.1:0-7008 GCF_019279095.1 Microbacterium sp. BF1
CGAGAGGGATGCCGCGGCCGAGTCTGCGCGCCGAGCGGTCATCCGCCGTGCGCAGCGAGAGGCGGCGTCGGGTGTGGCCGAAGAACTGCCTCGCATCCTCGACTCACTGGATCGCTCGGTCACGGAGGCACGCCTCGCTCTGCGCGAGGCTGAAGCTGCGCGATCGGCGCAGAATCAGGAACTCGTCGCCCTGCGCGCGCAGGAGAGCTCTCTTCGGGAGCGGCTCGCCGGACTCACCGAGAGCGTGCACGGACTCGAGCTGCAGATCCACGAGAAGAAGCTCCACCTGAACAGCCTTCTCGAGCGCGTCGCTTCCGAGCTGGCTCTCGACGAAGATATTCTCGTTGCGGAATATGGTCCTGACCAGCTGGTCCCGCGCGATCCGGGCGTGGCGCCGCACGACGGCGATGAGCACACGGATGACACGGCCATACCGTTCGACCGTCGCATCCAGCAGCGTCGTCTCGCCGAAGCGGAGCGCAAACTCGCCCAGCTCGGTCGCGTGAACCCGCTGGCACTCGAGGAGTTCGCCGCTCTCGAGCAGCGGCACGCCTTCCTCACCGAGCAGCTGGCCGACCTCACCCAGACGCGCCAAGACCTCCTGACGATCATCACCGATCTCGATGAGCGGATGCAGACGATCTTCGCCAGTGCCTTCGAAGACACGAAGGAGGCGTTCGGGCAGGTCTTCCCTCTGCTGTTCCCCGGTGGGACAGGGAGCATCTCTCTGACGGACCCCGACAACATGCTGACGACGGGCATCGAGGTGTCCGTCCGGCCGGTCGGGAAGAAGATCGAGCGCCTCTCCCTCCTCTCCGGCGGGGAGCGGTCGTTGGCGGCCGTGGCGCTGCTGGTCGCGATCTTCAAGGCGCGGCCGAGCCCGTTCTACATCCTGGACGAGGTCGAGGCCGCTCTGGACGATGCGAACCTCGGCCGGCTGCTCACCGTCTTCGAGCAGCTGAGGGAGAGCTCGCAGCTGCTGGTCATCACGCATCAGAAGCGCACCATGGAGATCGCCGATGCGCTCTACGGCGTCTCGATGCGCCAGGACGGCGTCTCGGCGGTCGTGGGGCAGCGTGTCGGAGATCGGGCCGCGGCGGCCGTTTAGCGGATCGAACCGCCTCGCGCGGAGCATCCACCCGCGCAACCCGTAGGCTGGAGTGATGGCGGAGAAGTCCTGGTCTCTTGGTCGCGCACTGCGCGGCATGTTCGTCAAGCCCACCATCGATGAGACGACCTGGGAGGACCTCGAAACGGCTCTCATCACAGCCGACTTCGGACCTGACATCAGCGAGCGCGTCGTCGACGAGCTGCGCGTGAAGGTCGAACGGTACCGCACCACCGACCCCAAGGATCTTCAGCGCATGCTGCGGGAGACCCTCGAGGAGCACTTCGCCAAGTTCGACACGACGCTGAAGCTCACCGAGCGTCCCGCTGTCGTGCTCGTCGTGGGTGTCAACGGCGTGGGCAAGACGACGACCATCGGCAAGTTCACGAAGTTTCTTCGCGGCTATCAGCGCAGCGTGGTCGTGGGCGCGGCCGACACCTTCCGCGCGGCAGCGGTCGAGCAGCTCGCGACCTGGGCGCAGCGCGGCGGGGCCGCGATCGTGCGTCCGCAGCAGGAGGGGCAGGACCCGGCATCCGTCGCCTTCCAGACGGTCGAGTACGCCAAGCGTGAAGGCATCGAGATCGCCATCATCGACACGGCGGGGCGTCTGCACACCAAGGGCGGCCTCATGGATGAGCTCTCGAAGGTCCGGCGCGTGATCGAGAAGCAGGCCCCGATCAGTGAGGTGCTCCTCGTGCTCGATGCCACCACGGGCCAGAACGGCGTGATGCAGGCCGAGGCTTTCCTCGAGCACGCCGGCGTCACCGGACTCGTCCTCACCAAGCTCGACGGCTCTGCCAAGGGCGGCTTCGTGCTGGCCGTGCAGGAGCGCACCGGGATCCCGGTCAAGCTGCTCGGCCAGGGCGAGGGGATCGACGATCTGACCGGTTTCACCCCCCATGTGTTCGTCCAGTCATTGGTCGGTTGATGACGGGACTACCGCAGTGAGCACGAGGCTGGTTTCATAGCGTTATGGCGATCGAACACGACTACTTCGGACTCCTGTCCTCGGGTCCCGACGGCTCGATCTTCTGGTCGGAGACCGTGGAGCTCGGCGACCAGAGCGTCACCGTCGATCTGACCGCGCCGGATCAGGACGACGTGTCCGCCGATGCGCTCGACATCGCCGCGTCGCTCATCGCTGGCTTGGAGAGCGTCGACGACACCGCCCGGCGCGGCATGCTCGCCGAAGTCGACGACCGCACCAGTGAGGTGACCGAGTACATCCTTCAGCAGCAGGAGACGTACGGCGATGATCTTCCCGACGTCCTCGTCGACGTGTCCGGCGACGCGGCGGTCGACATCATCCGTTCCCTGCGCCTGATGAGCATGACCATCCTCGCTGATGAGCACGGAGGATCCGAGCCCTTCGCGGTGCTCGAGTACGCCCTCGACGACAGCTCGACGGACGACGTGCTGCTGGTGAACCTCGGCTCGGACGGCAGCGTGCAGTCCGTCATGAGCGCGGACTGAGCCACACCCCGGAGCGCGTCCGGGTCAGACGGCCTGGGCGAAACCGAGGTCTGCGCTGTCCGCGATGTGCGACAGGTGGGCGGGGATCTCGCGGCCCTTCGACCGCATCGACTGCGCCCACAGACGCCCGGCCCGATACGAGGACCGCACAAGGGGACCGGCGAGGACGCCGAGGAAACCGATACCCTCCGCCTCCTCCTTGAACTCGACGAACTCCGCGGGCTTCACCCACCGCGAGACCGGGAGATGACGAGGTGAGGGGCGCAGGTACTGCGTGATCGTGATGATGTCGCATCCGGCGTCGTGCAGGTCGTTCAGCGCCTGGACGACCTCTTCCGGCTCCTCGCCCATCCCGAGGATGAGGTTCGACTTGGTGATCAGCCCCGCGTCTCGCGCCTGGGTGAGCACGTTCAGGGACCGCTCGTAGCGGAAGGCGGGACGGATGCGCTTGAAGATGCGGGGTACGGTCTCGACGTTGTGTGCGAACACCTCCGGGCGGGCGTCGAAGATCTGACCGAGGAATGCCGGATCGGCGTTGTGCTCGTTCGCGAGCAGCTCGACACCGGTGTTCGGATTGAGCTCGTGGATCTTGCGCACCGTCTCGGCGTTGAGCCATGCGCCGGTGTCTGGCAGGTCGTCGCGCGCCACGCTCGTCACGGTCGCGTAGCGCAGGTTCATGCGGACCACGCTCTCGGCGACACGACGCGGCTCATCGGTGTCGTAGTCGGCGGGCTTCCCGGTGTCGATCTGGCAGAAGTCGCACCGGCGCGTGCACTGAGAACCGCCGATGAGGAAGGTCGCCTCCCGGTCCTCCCAGCATTCGTAGATGTTCGGGCAGCCGGCCTCCTGGCACACCGTGTGCAGATCCTCGCTCTTCACGAGGGAGTGCAGGGCCGTGTACTCGGGGCCCATCTTCGCCTTGGTCTTGATCCACTCCGGTTTGCGCTCGATCGGCGTCTCGGCGTTGCGGATCTCCAGGCGCAGGAGCTTGCGCCCCTCGGGTGCGGCGGTCATGCGGTGGCTCCTGTCAGTTCAGTGGTCGCGTACTCGGCCAGGAAGGCGCGGGTGACGGCGTCGACGAGGTCGAGCGGGGAGACGGCGGAGCCGGCCACCTCGCTCACCGTCGTGACCCCGGCGTCGGTGATCCCGCACGGGATGATTCCGCGAAACCCGGTCAGCGAGTTGTCGCAGTTGATGGCGAAGCCGTGCATCGTCACTCCCTGTTGCACGCGCACCCCGATCGCTGCGACCTTGTCTTCGGAGAGCGGTCGGCGCACCCAGACGCCGCTTCTGCCGTCGACCTGATAGCCGTCGACGCCGAACGGGCGCAGCACATCGATGAGCACGCGCTCGAGCCGACGCACATGGGCGACGACATCGATGGGCTCGACGAGGCGGACGATCGGATATCCCACGAGTTGCCCGGGGCCGTGCCAGGTGATCTTGCCGCCGCGATCGACGTCGATCACGGGAGTCCCGTCCTGTGGGCGCTCCTGCGGTTCCGTCCGCTTTCCCGCGGTGTACACCGCCTCATGCTCGAGGAGGATCAGTGTGTCCGGACGTGTACGTCCGACGACATCGGCGTGGATACGGCGCTGAAGATCCCATCCGTCGAGGTACGGTACGGGCGTCGGAGCGAATCCAGGGGTGAGGATCTCGAGCATCGCAGAACCGCTTTCCTTGAGTAAATGGACTGGGAACAACAATACCCCTCCGCACTGCCGACGGCGTCGTCGTGGTGGTCCTCGCGGTAGCGTGAGGGCATGAGTTCCCCTGGCAGGGCCGGTCGCCCCAAGGCGTCTTCGCGAGAGACGCTCGCAGAAGCTGCGTGCGAGCTCTTCCTCGAACGCGGATACGACGCCACGTCCGTCGCTGACATCACCCAGCGCGCCGGCGTCAGCCGATCCAGCTTCTTCAACTACTTCGCTTCGAAGAGCGACGTGCTGTGGTCGGGTGTCGACGAGCGCATCGGTCAGGCCATCGCTTCTCTCGAGCGGCTCGACAGGGCCGCGACCGGCGACGAGGTTCGCGACATCCTGCTACGTGTGGTGCACGACTTCGCCCCTGATCCGCTCGCGCTCGCTCTTCGGAACGCTCGGGCGATGGGGTTGGAGGACGAGCTCGTCCGCGACACCGGACTCCGCCTCGCCCGCCTGTCCACGGCGGTGTCGCGTGCGGCGTCCGCCGCCGGGGTCGATGTCATCCGCGCCGATATCCTGGGGGCCGCTCACGCGGCGGCGGTGCTGTCATCCTTGCGGGTCTGGGCGGAACAGGGAGCCGGACGCGGCACTCCCGAGACCGTCCTCCGGGAAGCGCTGGGGACGATCCACGACCTGCCCTGGTCCTGAGTCCGCACGGCGCTGAGCAACCGGCCTCCGCTCGCGTAGAATCAGAGCACCATGGCTACATTTGGCACGCTCTCCGATCGGCTCACCGAGACCTTCCGCAATCTGCGCACGAAGGGAAAGCTCACCGCGGCCGACGTCGACGGCACCGTGCGCGAGATCCGACGCGCCCTGCTCGACGCCGACGTCGCGCTCGTGGTCGTCAAGGAATTCACGGCGAAGGTGCGCGAACGCGCCCTCGGCGACGAGGTCAACAAGGCGCTGAACCCGGCCCAGCAGGTCGTGCAGATCGTCAACGAGGAACTCGTGCAGATCCTCGGCGGAGAGCAGCGTCGTCTGCAGTTCGCGAAGACCGCGCCGACCGTGATCATGCTCGCGGGCCTGCAGGGCTCCGGTAAGACCACCTTCGCAGGCAAGCTCGCCAAGCAGCTCGAGGGTGAGGGGCACACGCCGTTGCTCGTCGCGGCTGACCTCCAGCGCCCGAACGCGGTCACCCAGCTCCAGGTCGTCGCGGAGCAGGCCGGCGCATCGGTCTACGCACCGGAGCCGGGCAACGGCGTCGGTGATCCCGTGAAGGTGTCGCGTGACGGCGTCGAGTACGCGCGACGGCAGCAGCACGACGTCGTGATCATCGACACCGCCGGCCGTCTCGGCGTCGATGCCGAGCTCATGAAGCAGGCCGCCGACATCCGCAAGGCTGTGAACCCGGATGAGGTCCTGTTCGTCATCGACGCGATGATCGGTCAGGACGCCGTGAACACCGCCAAGGCGTTCCAGGAGGGTGTCGACTTCACCGGAGTCGTGCTGTCGAAGCTCGACGGCGACGCCCGCGGTGGCGCCGCACTCTCGGTGGCCTCCGTCACCGGCCGCCCGATCATCTTCGCTTCGACCGGCGAGCGCCTCGAAGACCTCGAGCCGTTCCACCCCGACCGCATGGCGAGCCGCATCCTCGACCTCGGCGACATCCTGACCCTCATCGAGCAGGCGCAGCAGGCCTTCGATGAGGAAGAGGCCATGAAGATGGCCGAGAAGCTTGCGACCGAGGCCTTCACGCTCGAGGACTTCCTCGACCAGCTTCAGCAGATGAAGAAGATGGGCTCGATGAAGAAGATGCTCGGGATGCTCCCGGGCATGGGGCAGATGAAACAGCAGCTCGAAGACTTCGACGAGCGTGAGATCGACCGCACCGAAGCCATCATCCGCTCGATGACGCCGGGCGAGCGACGCAACCCCAAGGTCCTGAACGGATCACGCCGTCTGCGTATCGCACGCGGATCCGGAATGACGGTCACCGATGTCAACCAGCTCGTGCAGCGCTTCGAGCAGGCCGCGAAGATGATGAAGACTGTTGCTCGTGGCGGCACCCCCAACATTCCCGGTATGGGGGCCGTTCCCGGCATGGGGCGTCCCGGTGCATCTTCCAAGCGCGGCAAGAAGGCCAAGTCCTCCGGCGGCTCCCGCTCGGGAAACCCCGCCAAGCGCGCGGCCGAGAATGCGGGGATCGCGTCATCCGTGACGCCCACCGGTTCCGGGTTCGGTCTCGGCGGCGGAGCGGCGAAGGCTCCGAGCGAGGCGGACCTCGCGGAGATCCAGAAGCTCTTCGGCAAGAGCTGAGCTCTTTCAGCGCGGCGCTGTGAGAGACGGTGCCGCCGTCACCTGCGTGTTTCGCCCCTGAGGCGGCTTCGGCTGGGAGACGAGTTGTCCCAACACCAGAGCGCCGAGGGTGAGCATGAACCCGGTCGCCTGCAGCGGCGTGAACCGCTCGCCCGAGATCAGCACGCCCAGGACCGTCGCGACGATGGGGGAGAGCAGGGCCAGAAGGCCTGGGGCGATCACCGGCAGCTGCTGCACACCGCGGAACCACAGCGTGTAGGCGACGATCCCCCCGGCGGTGGCCAGCCACAGGTATCCGAGAGCGGCACCGCCGTCGATCGTCGCCGGCACGCCCTCGACGATCAGCGTGAGCGGCAGCAGCAACAGGCCGCCCGCGCTGAGCTGCCAACCGGCGTAGGACACGGGGCTCACCCCGACGGGACGGCCCCAGCGCTTGGTCAGGATCATCCCGACACCCGTCGCCGTGAC
>NZ_JAGYWT010000097.1:0-6818 GCF_019279095.1 Microbacterium sp. BF1
GGGGTCGTCCCGCCCGCGGCCGCCAGCGCATCGACGAGTCGCGCGTCGAGATCGAGCACGTAGAGCCCCGGCTTCTCGACGGCGCCCAGAACGTGCACGTAGAGATCGCCGGAAGGCTCGGCGCCGGATCCGTTCCCCGATCCGGCATCGGTCAGCGGCACCGATTCAACCGGGGCCGCCTGCCCTCGCATGATGCCGAGCCCGACAGCAGCCGACAGCACGACGAGCGCCAGCACCACCGCCGCGCCTATGCTCAGCCGCAGGCGATGACGGGGCGGAAGGGGTGCCTGCGGGGATGCCATCCGGCCACGTTAGGCGGGCGGCGTGTCCCCGATCGGCGCCTCGGACATCAGCCGTGGACAAGTGTCTGAGACGGCGCTCCGTGCAGGAGATCGCGAAGACCACGCAGCGTGTCCTCCGCCCGACCGATGGGGGTACTTCTCCGGACGGATGCTCTTCGGATGCCCTTTCCGTACGTTCGTAGGCATGCCTTCGACACGTCTGCCCGCGCGCAGTCTCCTGCCCGTGGTCCTCACGATCTGCACCGCGGCCCTCCTGCTGACGATTCCGATGCCCGGCAGCGTGAGCGTGCTCGGCACGCGGTGGCTCCATTCCACCGCCGCCGGAATGCCCGGACTCGAGCTGATCTCCGACGCGGGACTGATGCTGCTCGCAGCCACGACGGCCGTGTCTCTGGGACGCACGTGGTGGAGTCATCCGGAACGCCGACCACGGATCGTGATGGCCGCCGCGGGTGTCGCTCTCGCATACGTCCTGAGCGAGGGTGAGAAGCTCGTCTTCGCCCAGGAGCGCCCGTGCACCGTGTGGCTGATCGCCGCCGAATGCCCGCCTCCGGGAGACTGGTCTCTGCCGTCGAATCACGCGACGCTCGCATTCGGTGCTGCTGCCGCCATCGCTCTGACGGTCGGGCGTTCCTGGCTCACCTGGTCGGCGATGGCGCTCGCCACGGTGGTCGCGGTCGCACGGGTCGCCCAGGGCGTCCACTATCTCCACGACATCGCGTTCGGTGCACTGCTCGGCATCGCCGTGCCGATCATCGTCGTCGCGTTGTCGGAGAGACTTCGAGAATCTCTGCGCACCGGATCGCCAGCACGCCCCGAATGAGATCAGGGACCTCGCGGCGTACCGCGGGGCCCCTGACCGGATCATCGTCCTCCGTGGAGGAAGAGGTGATCAGCCTTTGACGACGAAGCTCACGATCTTCGGGGCACGCACGACGACCTTCACGATCTCGCGGTCGCCGATCGACCGGATCACGCGCTCGTCCGCGCGTGCCAAAGCCTCGAGCTCCGACTCGCCGATGCGGGCGGAGACCTCGAGCTGGGCGCGCACCTTGCCACCCACCTGCACGACGGCGGTGATCTTGTCCTCGATCAGCAGCGCCGGGTCGGCGGAACGCCACGTCACCAGGCCGACGGAAGGCTCGTGACCGAGGATCTCCCACATCTCCTCTGCGGTGTGCGGAGCGATGAGGTCGAGCATCACGGCGATCGTCTCAGCGGCCTCGCGCACAGCGGGGTCGGCTGCGCCCGCTGCGCCGTCGATCGTCTTGCGGGTGGTGTTCACGAGCTCCATCAGGCGGGCGACCAAGACGTTGAACTTGGTCTGCTCGACCAGGCCCGGCGCCTCGGAAAGGAGCTTGTGCGTCGCACGCCGAAGAGCGGCGTCGCCACCGTCGAACACCACATCGACCGGGCTCGATACCTCGCCGGCGATGCGCATCGCGCGCGCCAGGAACTTCTGAGCGCCGGTCGTCGAGACGTCAGCCCAGTCCTTGTCGTCCTCCACAGGACCGGCGAACGCCAGCCCCACGCGCAGGGCGTCGGCACCGTGGGCGTCGAGCTCCTCCTGGAAGAGAACCAGGTTGCCCTTGCTCTTGGACATCTTCTGCCCGTCGAGCAGCACCATGCCCTGGTTGATGAGGTTCGAGAAGGGCTCGGTGAAGTCGATCAGCCCCATGTCGAACAGCACCTTCGTGATGAAGCGCGCGTACAGCAGGTGCAGGATCGCGTGCTCGACACCGCCGATGTACGAGTCGACCGGCGCCCAGCGGGAAGCCTGGGCCGGATCGAACGCCACCGTGTCGCTGTTCGGCGAGAGGAAGCGCAGGAAGTACCACGAACTGTCGACGAACGTGTCCATCGTGTCGGGGTCACGCAGCACGGGCTCACCCGTGTGCGGGTCGGTCGTGCGCACCCAGCTCTCGGCGCCACCCAGCGGCGACGTGCCCTTGGGCTTGAGGTCGAGTCCCTCGACGCTCGGCAGCTTGACGGGGAGCTTGTCCTCGGAAACCGGGATGATGCTTCCGTCCTCAGCGTGCAGCATCGGGATCGGCGTGCCCCAGAACCGCTGACGCGAGATGAGCCAGTCGCGCAGACGGTAGTTCTTGGCGGCACGACCGGTACCGGTGGCCTCCAGCTGCTCGATGGCCCGCGCGATGGCGTTGCGCTTGGAGAGTCCGTTCAGCGCCCCGGAGTTGATCATGCGACCCTCGCCCGTGAGCGCGATGCCGGTGGTCGCGGGGTTCCGCTCCTCGAGCGCGGCACCGGTGTCGATCGGCACGCCCTCCTCGTCGACCTCGATGACCGGCATGGCACCGGTGACGGGGGCCGTCGTGTCGACGACCACCTTGACGGGCAGGTCGAACGCGCGGGCGAAGTCCAAGTCGCGCTGGTCGTGTGCCGGGACGGCCATGACCGCGCCGTGACCGTAGTCGGCCAGCACATAGTCGGCTGCCCACACGGGCAGCTTCTCGCCGTTGACGGGGTTGATCGCGTAGCGCTCGAGGAAGACGCCGGTCTTCGGACGGTCCGTGGACTGCCGATCGATGTCGGTCTCCTTCTGCACCTGCTCCAGATACGTCTGGAAGCGCTGGCGCACCTCGTCCGGAGCATCGGCTGCGAGTTCCGACGCCAGGTCGGAGTCGGGGGCGACCACGAAGAACGTCGCCCCGTGCAGGGTGTCAGGACGCGTCGAGAACACCGTGACCGGCTCCTCGCGACCCTCGATGAGGAAGTCGACGTCGGCACCCACCGAGCGACCGATCCAGTTGCGCTGCATCTGCAGCACCTTGTGCGGCCAGAAGCCCTCGAGCTGGTTCAGGTCATCCAGCAGACGGTCGGCGTAGTCGGTGATGCGGAAGTACCACTGGGTGAGCTTCTTCTTGATCACCTCGGCGCCGCAACGATCGCAGCGTCCGTCGACCACCTGCTCGTTCGCCAGGACCGTCTGGTCGTTGGGGCACCAGTTGACCGGACTCTTCTTGCGATAGGCCAGACCGCGCTCGTACAGCTTCAGGAACAGCCACTGGTTCCAGCGGTAGTACTCGGGGTCGGAGGTGTGCAGCACCCGGCTCCAGTCGAACGAGACGCCGTATGCCTCGAAACCGACCTTCTGCTGCGCGATGTTCTGGTAGGTCCACTCCCGCGGGTCGGCACCCTGACGGATCGCCGCGTTCTCGGCGGGCAGACCGAAGGAGTCCCAGCCGATCGGGTTGAGCACGTTGTGCCCGCGGTGACGCCAGAAACGGGCCACGATGTCGGAGTAGAGGTAGTTCTCGGCGTGCCCCATGTGCAGGTCGCCCGAGGGATAGGGGAACATCGCCAGCACGTACCGCCGCGGGCGCGTGTCGTCGTCGCCGCCCGTGAGGAACGTGCCGTTGTCCGCCCAGTACTTCTGCCACTTGTTCTGCCGAGGGCTCGCTCAACGTCATCGCGCTGCCCCGCGACTGGGCCAACTACGGCGAGATCCTCGATCTGTTCGCCGAGAAGTACCCCGAGATCACCATCAACGAAGCGTCCCCCGACGTCTCGAGCGCCGAGGAGATCCAGGCCGCGAAGACGAACGAGGGCCTGGACACCGCGCCCGACGTGTTCGACATCGGCCTCACCGTCGCCCTGCAGAACACCGATGTCTTCGCTCCCTACAAGGTGCAGACCTGGGAAGACATCCCCGCGGAGCTGAAGGAGCCCACCGGTCTCTTCGTCGGCGACTACGGCGGGTACATGTCGATCGGCTATGACTCGTCGAAGTTCGACGCTCCGGCCGAGCTCTCCGACCTGCTCTCGGCCGACTACAAGGGCGCGGTCGCGATCAACGGCGACCCGACCCAGGCCGGAGCCGCGTTCGCAGCTGTGGGACTCGCCACCGTGCAGTCCGACGGCACCCTCGACGACTTCCAGCCGGGCATCGACTTCTTCTCCGAGCTGCAGAAGGCCGGCAACCTGCTCAAGGTCGACGTGACGACCGCGACCATCGCGAGCGGCGAGACCCCCGTCGTGTTCGACTGGGACTACCTGAACGCCTCGCACACGGCGGACAACAAGGACTGGAAGGTCGTCGTGTTCGACGGCACCGGTTACGCCGGGTACTACAACCAGGCCATCAACGCCGACGCCCCGCACCCTGCTGCCGCACGTCTGTGGCAGGAGTTCCTCTACAGCGACGAGGTGCAGAACCTCTGGCTGAAGGGCGGCGCCCGTCCGGTGCGCATGGAGGCCATGACCGACGCCGGCACGATCGACGCCGACCTCGCCGCCGCACTCCCCGAGGCTCCTGAGGAGACCGTGGTCCCGACCGAGGAGCAGTCGACGAACGCCGGCACGCTGCTCGGCGAGAAGTGGGCTTCGGCGGTCCAGTGACCGCCCTTTCCGCAACGGGGGCGGGTGCCGCGGCATCCGCCCCCGCCACCTCCGCCGGGTCCTCGCCGCTCGCGAGGACCCGGCGGTCCGCTCCGTCCTTCGCGTGGCTCGGGCTCGTCCCCTTCGCCGCCTACGTCGTGCTCTTCCTGGCGGTGCCGACGATCCTGTCGATCGGTTCCGGCTTCTTCACGAAGGACGGCTCCTTCACCTGGACGAACCTGTCGGCCCTCGCCGACCCCGTCGTGCTGAACACGTTCGCGAACTCGGCGGGACTCTCGCTGCTCACCGCCCTCGTCGGCGCGATCGTCGGCGCCCTCGTCTGCTACGCCCTGCTCGGCATGGACCCCGAGAGCCGAACGCGCTCGGCAGTTGACGCCGCAGCCGGTGTGCTCGCGCAGTTCGGCGGCGTCATGCTCGCATTCGCCTTCATCGCGACCATCGGTATCCAAGGCGTCGTCACCGTGTTCCTGAAGGAGTCCTTCGGCGTCAACATCTTCGAGAACGGCACGTGGCTCTACGAGCTGCCCGGCCTCGTCCTCCCCTACTTCTACTTCCAGATACCACTGATGGTCATCACCTTCATGCCCGCCCTCGCCGCGCTCAAGCCGCAGTGGGCCGAGGCGAACCTCACCCTCGGCGGCACCCGTGCGAGCTTCTGGCTGCGCATCGGCATCCCTGTGCTCGCGCCCTCGTTCCTCGCCAGCCTGCTGCTCCTGTTCGCGAACGCGTTCTCCTCGTACGCCACTGCCGCCGCCCTCGCCAGCCAGGGTGCGCAGATCGTGCCGCTGCAGATCCGCACGGCCCTCACGAGTGAGACCGTGCTCGGACGGGAGAACCTCGCCGGTGCTCTCGCGCTCGGCATGATCGTGATCGTCGGGATCGTGATGGCGCTTTACTCCTTCGTGCAGCGACGAGCAGCGAGGTGGCAGTCGTGAACCGACTCGGCCCCTCTCTCGCGACCCGCTGGGCCATCGGCATCCTGGTCGGTGCGTTCTTCGCCGTTCCCCTCGTGTCGACTTTCCTCTTCACCCTCCGCGACCCAGAAGGCGGGCTGTCGTTCGCACGCTGGACCGCGTTGTTCGACCCCGCGGCCGCGGCGACGCTCAAGCCGATCTGGACGGGGTTGGGCAACTCCCTGGTGCTCGCCGTCGTCACCGTCGCGATCGTGCTGTTGCTGCTCGCGCCGACGATGATCCTGGTGAACCTGCGCTTCCCGAACCTCAAGCCCGCTTTCGAATTCGCGGTGCTGCTGCCCATCTCGATCCCGGCGATCGTGCTCGTGGTCGGGCTGGCTCCGATCTACCTGCAGATCGGCCGTGCGTTCGGCACCGGCACCTGGACGCTCGCGTTCGCCTACGGGATCACCGTGCTGCCGTTCGCGTTCCGGTCGATCCAGGCATCGATCGACGCCGCCGACCTGCGCACCCTCTCCGAGGCCGCACGTTCGCTCGGCGCGAGCTGGCCGACGGTCGTGCTGAAAGTGCTCGCCCCGAACCTCCGCCAGGGGCTGCTCGCCGCATCCCTCATCTCCATCGCCGTGGTGCTCGGAGAGTTCACGATCGCCTCCCTCCTGAACCGCCAGGTGTTCCAGACCGCGATGGTCGTGGTGAACAAACAGGATCCGTACGCGCCGGCCATCTTCACCCTGCTCGCGCTGGTGTTCGTGTTCCTCCTGCTCCTCCTGATCGGCCGCGTCGCGCGCGGCACCGGAAAGGCCCGCTCATGACCGTCGACCACGCGCTGCCGCGCACCAAGGACAACCTGCTGCTCGCCCAGGCGGGTGAAGGCACTCGCGTCGAGCTGCAGGGGATCGTCAAGAGCTACGCCGGCAACCGGGTGCTGCACGGGGTCGATCTCGACATCGCTCCCGGTGAGTTCGTCTCCCTTCTCGGCCCCTCCGGCTGCGGCAAGACGACTCTGCTGCGGGTGCTCGCAGGCCTCGAGGGTGCCGACGAGGGTGCGGTGCTCCTGGGCGGTGGTGACGTCTCGCGAGTACCCACGAACAAGCGCGACATCGGGATGGTCTTCCAGTCCTACTCGCTGTTCCCGCACCTGCGGGTCGCTGAGAACACTGCTTTCGGCCTGCGCCGGCGCGGGATCGGCAAAGCCGAGGCAGCGCGCCGCGCCGTCGATGCTCTCGCTCTGGTCGGCCTCGCC
>NZ_JAGYWT010000098.1:0-6790 GCF_019279095.1 Microbacterium sp. BF1
CCCGGTTGCGGGCCTCCGGCGTCGAGACGATCGACGCACTGGCCGCGGCCGTCGAGGCGCCGGCGGGCATGAACGCCGACACCTTCGAGACCCTTCGCGCACAGGCCCGTCTGCAGTTGCAGGCGGACGCCGAGGGGGCGCCGACGTTCGACGTTCACTACGCGCAGGCGATCCACACTCTTCCGCTGCCCAGTCACGGCGACATCTTCTTCGACTTCGAGGGCGATCCGCTGTACACCGAGCCTGCTCCCGACGGCGAGGCCCACTGGGGGATCGACTACCTGTTCGGCTGGGTGGACAACGCCGACCAGTACTCGGCCCTGTGGGCGCACACGTTCGCCGACGAGAAGCGCGCGCTCGAGGACTTCCTCGACTTCGTGAACGCACGCAGGCTCGCACACCCCGGCATGCACATCTACCACTATGCGCCTTACGAGACCTCGCACCTGGTGGCCATGGCTGCGAGGCACGGTGTGCGCGAGGGCGAGGTCGACCGGCTGCTGCGCGAGGGGGTGTTCGTCGACCTCTACCCGCTCGTGCTGCGGACGGTGCGGGTCGGGTCCCGCTCGTACTCGATCAAGAAGCTCGAACCGCTCTACATGGGCGAAGACGTGCGCACCAGCGACGTGCAGAAGGGCGACGACTCCATCGTGCAGTACGTCGCGGCCCGCGAGCTCGCGGCGGCGGGGGAGAGGGCCGAGGCAGACGCCGTTCTGGCCGACCTCGCCGACTACAACCGCTACGACTGCGTCTCGACGCGGCGGTTGCGCAACTGGCTCATCGACATCGCCAGACAGCAGGGCGTGACGCCCGCACCGCCCGACGATGCCGACGAGATCATCTACGAGCCGTCGCCCCGCTCGGTCGCGCTCCTCGCCGACGCGGAACGTGCTGTCGAGGCCGGCGACGACGGGTTGGTGCACCGGGTCGCCGCTGCGGCCATCGACTACTTCCCCCGCGAGGCGAAGAGCTTCTGGGTGTCGCACTTCCAGCGGCTGCGCGAACCGGTGACGATGTGGGACGGCACGCGAGACGTGGTGCGGATCGACCGTCCGTCATCGGTCGTGCGTCGGGAGTGGAGCATCGGCGAGGGGCGACGGGTGATGTCGCGCGACATCGAGATCCGCGGCGAGGTGTCACCCGGCACGACGCTCGGCCCGGGGGGTCAGCCGTTCGCGCTCTACGAGGTCCCGGCTCCGTTCGACACCGAGGTGCCATCTCGTGCGGTCCATGTACCGCACACGGTCACGGTCTCCGAGGTGCTCGACGACGGCTACCTCGTCACCGAGACGGCCGTGCAGGGCCAGACCTGGGACGAGCTGCCGCTCGCGCTCACGCCGGCGGCGCCCCCACGTGTGGTCTCACTCCAGGGAGCCATCGACGAGTGGGCCGACGCCGTGCACCTGGCCGCTCCCGGTTTCCCAGAAGACGCCGCGACCGACATCCTGCGCCGTATCCCGCCACGCACGGTGTCGGGACGCGCACTGCCGGAGGCCGGTGATGACACCGTCGATGCCATCGTGCGCGGTGTGCTCGATCTCGACCGCAGCTATCTCGCCGTGCAGGGTCCTCCCGGCACAGGCAAGACCTATACCGGATCGCGGGTGATCGCACGCCTGGTGAATGAGCACGGCTTCAAGGTGGGTGTCGTCGCGCAGTCGCATGCCATCATCGAGACTCTCCTGGCAAGGGTCGTCGCCGACGGCGTCTCGCCGGCACAGGTGGCGAAGGCGCCGAAGGACCCGGATGCGGATCCGCCCTACACCGTGATCCCCAAGAGCGGCATGGCGTCGTTCCTCGGGGAGCACGCCGGCGAGGGGGCCGTCGTCGGCGGTACGGCGTGGGATTTCAGCAACACCCAGCGCGTCGGTCGGGCAGGACTCGACCTCCTCGTGATCGATGAAGCGGGGCAGT
This sequence comes from Microbacterium sp. BF1, assembly GCF_019279095.1. Classification (NCBI taxonomy): domain Bacteria; kingdom Bacillati; phylum Actinomycetota; class Actinomycetes; order Micrococcales; family Microbacteriaceae; genus Microbacterium; species Microbacterium sp. BF1. The sequence continues at coordinate 1,915 of NZ_JAGYWT010000098.1, forward strand.
TCTCGCTCGCCTCGACGATCGCGGTCGCGGCCGGGGCGAAGCGGCTGCTCCTCCTCGGCGATCCGCAGCAGCTGCCGCAGGTGAGTCAGGGAGCCCACCCCGAGCCGGTGGACACATCCGCCCTCGGCTGGGTGATGGACGGCGATCCGGTCGTGCGTCCCGAGTACGGCTACTTCCTCGCGCGATCGTGGCGGATGCATCCCTTCGTCGCCGCGCCCGTATCGAAGCTCGCCTATGCCGGACAGCTCGCCTCGGCCCCTGGCACGGAGCGCCGATCGCTCGACGGCATCGACCCGGGCCTTCACGTCATGCCTCTTCGTCATCGCGGCAATGCGACCCAGTCTCCCGAAGAGGCCGCGGAGGTCGTGCGGCTCGTCGCCGACCTGGTCGGGCGCACCTTCACGGACAACGACCCCGGCGCCTCGAAGCGGCCTCTCACGCAGTCCGACATCATCGTCGTCACCCCTTACAACGCGCAGCGTCAGCTGGTCCTCGATGCGCTCGCCGATGCCGGGTTCCCCGACGTCCCGGTGGGCACCGTCGACAACTTCCAGGGCAAGGAGGCCGTCGTCTCCATCACCTCCCTGGCAGCATCGAGCGGTCGGGATGCGCCACGCGGGCCCGAATTCCTGCTGTTGCAGAATCGACTCAACGTGGCGATCTCCCGCGCCCAGGTTGTCGCCTACCTGATCCACTCGCCCGCGTTGCTGGACGATCTGCCGTACACGCCGGAGGGTGTGGCTCGCCTCAGCGCCTTCGCCCGTCTCGTCGGGGCAGCGGGATGAGCGCCCACACGGTCGACGAGATCCTGGCCGCCTCGGCCGCATGGGTCTGGTTCCCCCGCGACAGCGAGAATGGGCGCGAGCACCTGCTGCTCGTGCGTGATCCGGAGAGGTTCGGCGGCGGGGTGCGCGGTTCCCAGGTGGAATCGAGTCTCAGCCCCGCGGAGGTGGTCGATCATGCGCTGGAGCGGACGAGAGCGTGGGGCGCGCAGCGATTCACATTCTGGACGAGCTCCGCCGACCGCCCTGACCTCGAGGAGGAACTGCGTCGGCGCGGCGCAGAACACATCGACACGGTGGCGGTATTCGCTCGCCCTCTCGACGGTGCAACCGTTGACGTGCCCGCGGATGTGACCGTCGAGGTCGTGCGCACGCTGGAGCAGGTGCGGGCTGTGGACACCGTCAACGTGCCGGTGTGGCAGCAGCGACCGCTCGATGCGGAAGGTCTGCAGGCCGAGTTCGCCGAAGTGACCGCAGCACTCGAGGCGCGCGAGGGGTTCCGGGTCCTCGCGCGGATCGGCGACCGCGCTGTCAGCACCGGAGGGTGCACCATCGACGACGGATTCGTCCGCCTCTGGGGTGCATCCACGCTTGCGACGGACCGCGGTCGGGGGGCGTACCGTGCGGTGCTCGCGGAGCGATTGCGCCGGAGTGCCACCTGGGGAGCGAAGACGGCCCTCGTGAAGGGTCGCATCTCGACATCGGCGCCCATCCTGGCGCGCGCCGGATTCACTCACTACGGCGACGAACGGGCGTACCGCCTGAATCCGGCGGCGTAGAGCCGAATCAGACGGTGCCGTAGAGCCTGTCGCCGGCGTCGCCGAGCCCGGGAACGATGTAGCCCTTCTCGTCGAGGCGCTCGTCGAGTGCGCCGAGCACGAGAGTCACGTCGCGGTCGCCCGCCATGGCCTCGATCGCGGCGACGCCCTCGGGGGTTCCGAGCAGGCAGATCGCGGTCACGTCCTTCGCGCCGCGGTCGAACAGGAACTGGATCGCCGCGGCGAGCGAGCCACCGGTAGCCAGCATCGGGTCGATCGCGAAGCACTGGCGATCGCTCAGATCGTCGGGCAGGCGCTCGGCATAGGTCGTCGGCTCGAACGTCGTCTCGTCGCGCACCATGCCGAGGAAGCCGACTTCGGCCGTCGGGAGCAGCTTCACGAGGCCTTCGAGCATGCCGAGACCGGCGCGCAGGATCGGCACCACGATCGGGCGGGGCTCCGAGATCTTCACACCCATCGTGGTCGTCACCGGGGTCGTGATCTCGATCGGGCTGACCTTCACGTTGCGAGTCGCCTCGTACGCGAGCAGCGTGACGAGCTCCTCTGTGAGCTGCCGGAAGACCGGCGACGGCGTGCGCGCGTCGCGCAGCACCGAGAGCTTGTGGGTGATGAGAGGGTGGTCGGCCACGTGAACACGCATGGATACAGGGTAATGCGCTGCGGGGCCAGGCACGACATCGGATGCTCCGGCCGCGCTCGGCGGCTGTCGTAGGCTCGACGCATGACCGCTGCCGACGACCTCGCGATGGCGCGCGCCCTCGTGCTCGCGGCCGAGGCTGCGGCGGCCTCGGAGATCCCCGTCGGCGCGGTGGTCCTCGACCCCGACGGGCGGATCATCGCCGAGGGTCGCAACACCCGCGAGGAGACCCACGATCCGACGGGTCACGCCGAGATCGAAGCGCTCCGACGTGCCGCGGCAGTGGTCGGCTCCTGGAATCTCGAGGGGCACACGCTCGTGGTGACTCTCGAACCGTGCATCATGTGTGCCGGGGCGGTCCTGCAGGCCCGTATCGGTCGCGTGGTTTTCGGTGCCTGGGACGACAAGGCGGGCGCGGCGGGCTCGATGTACGACGTGTTGCGCGACCGGCGGCTGCCCTACCGTGCCGAGGTCATCGGCGGTGTCGCGGCCGATGCGGCGACCGCACTCCTGCGCTCGTTCTTCGAGCAGCGGCGCTGAGCGCTCCCGCGGTCAGTCCGAGGACTTGAGCACGAAGACGTCGGTCGAGGGCTCGGGATCGATCGCGGGGCGGTAGACGTCCGGCTCGATGTAGACGATCCGTGCCACCGGCACGGCCTCGCGGATCCGCGCCTCGATCGCATCGATGTCGTCGGCGGCCTCGCGCAGCGGCTTGTCGGCGTTGAGGGCGATCTTCGCCGCGACCATCAGCTCGTCGGGGCCGAGGTAGAGGGTCTTCATGTGGATGATCTTCTCGATCTCATCGCCCGCGTTGATCGCGTCCACGATGCGGTCGTGGTCGGCCTGGGTCGCGCCTTCTCCGACCAGGAGGCTCTTCGTCTCGATGCCCAGCACGATCGCGATCAGCACCAGCAGCACACCGATCATGACGGTGCCGAGCGCGTCGAACATCGGGTTGCCGGTGATGAGGGTGAGGCCGACGCCGAGCAGCGCGAACGTGAGGCCGGTGAGTGCGCCCACGTCTTCCAGCAGCACGACGGGAAGCTCCGGTGCCTTCGAGCGGCGCACGAACGACACCCACGACTGGCCCTTCTCACGCACGAGGTTGCTCTCGCGCATGGCGGTGCGCAGCGAGAACGATTCGAGTCCGATGGCGACGACGAGCACCACGAGCGGCAGCCACCACCATGTCTTGTCGAGCTCGTGCGGGTTCGTGAGCTTCTCGACGCCCTCGTAGATCGCGAAGAGGCCACCGACCGAGAAGAGGATGATCGAGACGACGAAGGCGTACACGTAGCGCTCTCGGCCGTAGCCGAACGGGTGCGCTCGGTCGGCCTCGCGCCGGGCCTTGCGTCCGCCCAGCATCAGCAGCAGCTGGTTGCCCGAGTCGGCGACGGAGTGGATGGCCTCGGCGAGCATCGAGGCGGATCCGGAGAGAGCCCAGGCGATGAACTTCGCGAGGGCGATGCCCATGTTCGCCAGGAACGCCGCGACGATGGCCTTGTTGCCTCCGGATGCACTCATGGGATGAGTCTAGAACCGCCCGCCTGAGGATGTCGGAGTGCCCGCCGTAGGATGACGACATGGCTGACTCGCTTCCTTCCCTCGCTTTCCTCGGTGCCGGCTCGATGGGCGGTGCGATCCTGCGCGGAGTGGTCGCCTCGGGCATCCGGATCGACGGCGGGATCACCGCGACGAACCGCACCGCGGAGAAGGCGGAGGCGTTCGCCGACCTCGACGGCGTCACGAGCGTCGCCCTCGCCGAGCGTCCGGAGGGCCACGTCGAGGCAGCCGCGGGAGCGCGGATCGTGCTGGTCGGCGTGAAGCCGGCGATGGTGCCCGATCTGTTGCGCGAGATCGCCCCGCACCTCGCCGCCGACGCGATCGTGGTCAGTGTCGCCGCCGGCGTCACGTTGCAGACCTTCGCCGATGTGCTCGGTCCTGAAGCCCGAGTCATCCGCTCGATGCCCAACACTCCGTCGACCGTGCGCAAGGGCGTCACCGGTCTCGCCGCCGGCGCTGCGGTCCCGGACGAGGATCTCGCTCTCGTCCGCCGCCTCTTCGAGACCGTCGGGGCTGTCGTCGAGGTGCCGGAGTCTCAGATCGATGCGTTGTCGACGATCTCGGGCTCAGGGCCCGCCTACGTCTACCTGCTGATCGAGGAGTTCACGAAGGCCGCCGTCGGCATGGGATTCGCCGATGCGGATGCGCGGCTCATGGTCGAGCAGACGTTCATCGGGGCGACAGCCCTGCTCGATGCCTCGGGCGAGGAGCCGGTAGAATTGCGCCGTCGCGTCACGAGCCCGAAGGGAACGACCGAACGGGCGATCGCCGTGCTGCAGGAAGCGCACCTCGATCGCACTTTCGCCCAGGCTGCGGACGCCGCACTCGCACGGGCCAGGGAGCTCGCCGCCGGCGCCTGAGCCATGCGACTGCGGATCGAGGGTGCGATCTGGTGATCGAGATCGTGCTCGACATCGACGCCTGACCCGGTCCGCCGCGGTCAGCTCTCGCTGGACACGTCGGCGAGCACCTCGGGCCAGCGACGATCCAGGATCTTCCCGCCGAGCACGGTTCCGCCCCAGAGCGCCAGACCGCCGAAGACGATGCCGCAGGCGAGGCTGATCCACCCCAGCCCGGGATTCCAGATCGCTGCGATGGCGAATCCGAGCGCCGGT
>NZ_JAGYWT010000099.1:0-6789 GCF_019279095.1 Microbacterium sp. BF1
ATGCACCGAGTGTTCCTGGTCGACGATCACGAGATCGTGCGCCGCGGCATCGCCGGACTCCTCGACGCGCACCCCGATCTGACGGTGGTCGGGGAAGCATCGACCTGTAACGAGGCGGTCATCCGGAATCGCGGGCATCGTGTTCCTTCCGGAGTCGATCACTGCGGTGCGCGCCGCGCTCGGCGGTGAGGCCCAGCGCGTGAGCAACCTCTGTCATGGCGCGCTGGTGTCGACCGTGGGCCTGACCATCCCGGCGGTGCTGATCATCGGCATGTTCACCGGCCAGACCGTCGTGCTCGCGGAATCGCCGGCGAATCTGCTGATGCTCGGCGTCACGCTGCTGCTGTCGGTGACGACCTTCGCCGCGAAGAGGGTGACCGCGATGCACGGCGCTGCACACCTCGTGACATTCGCGGTCTACCTGGTGGTCCTCTTCAGCTGAGCGCGGCCCATCCCGACAGTTGCCGCACGCAACTGAACTGATATCCTTTGTGTCATGGCGGTCGATGACGAGATCGAAGACATCCGCGAGGCGCTGGTTCGCGTGGTCGCGGAGTGGACGCAGGGCGAGTTGCAGACACAGGTGGCCGCGAGCGTCGGAGGTTCCCTCGACGCCATCGAGGTACGAGCCCTGTACGTGGTCGGCATGCACGGCGGCTCCCTCGGGTTCAGTCGACTGGCCGACCGAGCGGCGATGTCACGCCCGACGACGTCGAAGCTGGTGTCGCGCATGTCGGCGTGGGGGCTCTTCGATCGCGTACGAACGGGGCGGACGGTCGAGGTGCGCTTGACGGATGCGGGCCGAGACGCTTACGCCCGCCTCGTCGCCTCCGGGCAGCAGATGGTCGGCGGCGCGCTCACCGGCTGGTCCGCGCACGAGATCACCCAGTTCCAGGCCCATCTCAGCCGCTTCGTCGCCGCCCTTCCCGAATCGACATCCAGGGCCACCACATCCCCGTCGTCATCCGACCACGTCCCATCACCCCAGGAGGAAACATGACCCGCACCTACGTCGTCACCGGCGCCGCATCCGGCATCGGTGCCGCGACCGCCGAACTGCTTCGCGCCCAGGGACACACCGTGATCGGGGTCGACCTGGGCGGAGTGGAGGTCGCGGGTGATCTTTCGACACCCGCCGGTCGGACCGCGGCGGCGATCGCCAAGACCATGGCCATCAACTACTTCGGCGTGACAGAGTTCCTCACCGCGCTGCTGCCGAAGCTGAGCCTGGCAGACCAGCCACGGGCCGCCGTGGTCTCATCGATGGCATCGCTGCAGCCGGTGTCGGCGGACCTCGTCGACGCGGCCCTGGACGGCGACGAGAGCCGAGCCCTCGAGATCGGCGACCAGCTCGCCGTCACGGCCGAGGGCGGGTTCCTCAACTACTCCTCCAGCAAGCGCGCCCTGTCGCGCTGGGTCCGCCGCGAATCCGTCTCCGAAGCCTGGGCCGGCGCCGGGATCCCCCTCAACGCCGTCGCCCCCGGCACCGTCACCACGGCGATGACCGCCGGATTGCTGGCCAGCCCGGAGGGTCTGGCGCAGGTCGACGCCGCCGTGCCGATGCCGCTGAACTACCACCAGCCGGCATCCTCGATCGCCGAGTTGCTGGTGTGGCTGACGAGCCCGGCCAACACCCACATGGCCGGCCAGACCATCTACTGCGACGGCGGCGCCGACGCGGTGCTGCGCGGTGACGACATCTGGTCCTGGAACGACGCCCCGCGCGACTGACCCGCCACGCCACGCGACGAAAAGGTCCGATCCCGCTGCGGACCGGGCCTTTTCAGCATCCTCCTCTTGTCCCGTCATCTCCTTATTTTTAGCGACTCAAAATAAGGTGTATTCTCGAAGAGAACCGGACGACCACATCCCCTTCTTCCCACCGGCATCCGGCCTCACTGGGGAACGGTCTGGCCGCCGGACAGCGCGTCGTCCATCGGGGGCAGCATCGCCACCCCGGGTGTGTTCGGCGTGCCCGCGCACAGGACCGAGTGCGCCCGCATTCAGGGGCACCCGAAGACAGGAGAGGAATCGCTGATGGAGGAGAACCGAAACGACTGGAAGCCCAACCCGGTGTTCAGCTCGATGCCGCATTCAATGGGCCGCGGCTCCCGCGAAGACATCGTCTGGGAGGCGCTGGACCGGGTAAACGGCAAGCCGGCACCCACGATGGACGCCATGCGGGCCGCGATGGGGAACGAAGCACAGATCCGCATTGTCCACGACACGATCCGCGCCTACCTCGAAGCGCACGGGCTCCGCGACACCAGCGAGCTGGGTGTGCGCACCTCGCCCTGAGCGGGTTACGAGCCGGTGCCGTGAGGACGGTCATCCTCCGAACACGGCCACCGAGCCCGCCCGTGCGCGAGCAGCCCTGAGCGCAACGGCACCCAGCGCCCCGGTGGCGAGGATGCACGTCAGGATCAGCACATTGGAGACGAGGATCATCGCGTTCTGGTCGGAGACACTGCCCGACATCATCGCGACCTCCATCAACGACCCCAGCACCACGGCGGCGAGCGCGATCGCAGGGATGAACCGCCACGGCTTCGCCAGCGAACTGCGGAGCACCCCGGCGACGATCGCACCGCACAGCCCCAACTTCACGAGGGCGTTCACGTAGACCGGCGCCGCCGAGGTGAAGTCGAACGAAACCATCAGAAGTGGCGGCCCCACAGGGAGCCAGACCGCGAGGAGGAACAAGGCGACGATCCCCCCTCTGGAAAGTCGAAGAGTGCCATCGCGGCGCGCAGCTCCGATACCAGCGGCGACCAGCGCGAGGCTGAAGGCCAAGGTCGATGCGGTCGAGATGATCGCGAGGGCATCGACGTCGAGCGTCCCGGGAAGACTGCGGAACGCGGCCAACAGGGCCGCCGTGATGAACAGCGCTCCGGATGCCAGCCACCACGTCGACCACCGTGATGACGCGCCCTCGACCGCGATCACCGGGAGATCAGGTCCGCTCATCTCTCACCCTTTCGTCGCTCAGGGGCACATCCCGCATCCACCATCTCAGACACCGCCCGGCCGCACGAGAGGGGAGAACGGCTCGGCGGTATGGCAACCTGGATCGTGCATCTGTCCGTCTGCGAACACCGAGAGCGTCGTGACCCTTGAGCAACATCCGGATCAGGGATGTCGATCCTCGCGACGTCGCAGAGCTTCTGCGGTGGAACGGCATCCTCCGAGACGGCTACTCGGCCGGGCGGCAGAAGGTGTGGTCCCGCAGCGACGAGGCGACGCGCCTGCAGTTCCAGAGCCCGCATCCGACTCGCCGCTCAGTGCTGCTGCTCGCGGAGATCGACGAGGTGCCGGTCGGGGCGGCCGAAGCGCACGTGCATCCTGGCGAACCTGCCGACGTCGAGATCGCGGTTCTCGACGCCTTCCGCCACCGCGGCGTCGCCCGTGCACTGCTCCACGCAATCCGCAACGCGCTGCGCGGCACCGCCACGATGATGCGCACCGAGACGTACTCCGATGCCGGGGTCTCGTTCGCACGCTCCGAAGGGCTCCAGGTGGGCGTCCGCGAGAGTCGCCAGGTGGTCGATCTCCCGGTCTCCACGAAGACACTCGACCGGCTCCCGACTGCACTCGCAGACGTCGACATCGTCTCCTGGGTGGGCGCGTGTCCGGATGAGCTGCTCGATGACTGGGCGAGGCTTCGCGCTCACATGTCGGAGGACGTGCCGATGGGCGACCTGACACGGACCCCCGCGCCCGCCGACGTCGCGGCCGTTCGCCGGAACGAGGAGCGCATGTCCGAACAGGGGTATGCCCTGGTGCGGAGCGTGGCGCGCGCGGACGGGGAGGCCGTGGGGTACACCGAGATCCTGCTGTCACGGCCGGATCCGAAGATCGTCCTTCAGGACGACACCTTCGTCGCGCAACGGGTTCGTGGTCGTGGGATCGGCCGCGCGTTGAAGGTCGCCAACCTCCGTCGTCTCATGAGCCTCCCGGAGAGCTCGGACTCGCGGTTTCTGCAGACCTACACGGCCCTGACGAACGCGCCGATGCTCGCCCTCAACCGATCGGTCGGATTCGAAGAGGTCGATGTGCTCACCATCCTCGAGGGCCCGCTGGGCTGACGATCTCGCCGGTTCAGGACGCACTCACCTCACGACGCGGGTGTTCCGGCTCGTCAGCGGGTTGCCGTCTGTACCGACCGGCTCAGTCGCAGCCACGGTCGCACCGGCGGCATCGACCAGGACCGAATGAGACGAGTACGGAGAGAATGCCCGTGATCGACGCATCGAGCTGGATGCCGACGGCGCTGGCGACCTGTCGGGCGACGATTCCCGCGAGTGCGTCGGCCAGGCCGATGACGACGAGGGGGACGATCCACAGCCATGGACTGCGGTAGGTGATGAGCAGCAGAACGGCGACGACGATGACGGTGGTGAGGAGAAGGGTGAAGTCCGCCCCGTCGAACACGGCGGCGATGTCGACCTCGAAGCCTTCAGCGCCCGTGAGATAGACGCGAACTCCCTCCAGATCCGCCGCGGCGATGTCGCGGATCTCCTGCGCGCGCGCAGTCTGCTCCGCGACGTCGGGCTCCGGCTCGAGAGGCACCACCACGAGGGCGACCGTTCCGTCGTCGGAGACCTGAGCGGGCGGTACGGCGCCGTGGAGGGCGAGCGCGGCAAGATCGCCGAATGCCTTCTGATCGATGAGGGAGAGCGTTTTCTCGTCGAGCACGCCGTCTTCGGAGGCGAAGACCAGCAGCGCCGAGGTCGCGTCGGCGCTGGGGAACTCTTCGAGCAACTGATCGACCTTGACGGATTCGGCGGAAGAGGGCAGGCCGACGGACGGGGCCGTCTCGGACTCCTCGCTGCCGGCGAGGGCGAACAGCGCGGTTGCGGCGAGCGCCGTGATCACGAGAATGATCCACGATGTCTTCGCCGACGTCAGGAACCGTGTGAGCGCGCCCATGAAAAGTCCCAACCTTGGATAGTAGTTCGATCATCAAACTATATGACTATCGAAAGATAGTAGCGATATCGTGGAGGTCATGCAATCGAGCGGGGTGCCACCTTTCGACGCCGACGGGGCGGACTTCATCCCTGCCCGTCCGGCGACGGTCCTGCTTCGGGACTTCATCGAACTCAGCGAACTCTTCGAGTCCTCCCTCGCGGATGAACTCGGGGTCAACCCCACCGATCTGCAGGTGATGGAGCACCTGCTCATGAGCGGTCCTCTGGCCCCGACCGAGCTCGCGCGGAGAGTGGGGCTCTCTGCGGGCGCGACCACCACGTCCGTCGACCGCCTCGTCGCGCTCGACCACGTCTCCCGAGAACCCCACCCGAACGACCGCCGAGGAATCCTCGTAGCTCCGCGGCGCGCGTCGCGTGACAAGGCGATGGGTCGCCTGATCCCGATGATCATGGGGATCGACGCCGAACTGGACGCCTTCACGCCGGCCGAACAAGACGTGATCACCCGCTACCTGCGGCAGGTCAGCGAGTCTCTGCGGCGGCACGCCCATTCGGGATCATCGGACTCCGAATGAAGGGCGCCGAAGCCGCAGGGTGGCCCCGCTCGATCGGCGTTTCCGGAAAAGCGAAGGGCCCGATCCATGGACCGGGCCCTTCATCTCGCTGTGCGCGAGGGGGGACTTGAACCCCCACGTCCTTACGGACACTGGCACCTGAAGCCAGCGCGTCTACCATTCCGCCACTCGCGCGAGTATCTCGTTCCGAAGAACTCAACTTCCCAAAGATATCATGCGTTTTCGGCCTCGTTGCACATGCCTGGAGGGCCATCGGCGGCGTTCCCCCAGGACACCTGGCTACGATGTGTCTACCAGTCGGCATGCCAGAGGAGCCCAGTGGGACTACTTGACAGCTTTGAGAAGGGTCTCGAACGCGCAGTTAACAGCGCGTTCGCCAAGACCTTCCGTAGCGGCATCCAGCCTGTGGAGATCGCTTCGGCGCTGCGGCGTGAAGCCGACACGAAAGCCGCGGTCGTGAGCCGCGACCGCATCATCGCGCCCAACAGCTTCGTGGTGCGTCTGAGCGCCGACGATGCGGAGCGGATGCGCGGGCTCGGCGGCGCTCTCACGGACGAGCTGCACGCTCTTCTGACAACGCACGCCACGTCGCAGGGCTACAGCTTCGCGGGCCCGCTCTCGATCAGCCTCGAAGCCGACGAGAAGGTCGCCACCGGCACGGTGCGCGTGAGCTCGGGCACCGTCGAGGGCCGCGTCAGCTGGCAGGCCGTGGTCGACGTCGACGGTCGTCGCCATTCCATCTCCCGCGCCCGCACCGTGATCGGTCGAGGCTCGGATGCCGACATCACGATCGCTGACGCGGGGTCGAGCCGCAAGCACGTCGAGATCCTGTGGGACGGCGAGCGCGCCATGATGCGCGACCTCGGTTCCACCAACGGCACGAAGGTCAACGGGCAGAAGCTGCGCGAAGCCGCCCTCCCGACAGACACGACGATCACGATCGGACGCACCGACCTGGTGTTCCGCATCGTCCCCGTGGCCGCACCCTCGCGTCCTGCGGGCAGAGGCGACGACGCCACCCGAGCGTTCGGAGCCCTCGGTTGAGTGAACTGATCCTTCTTCTCCTGCGCATCGGGTTCCTCCTCCTGATGTGGTTCTTCGTGTTCGGTGTCGTGTACTCGCTGCGCGCCGACCTCTTCGGTGTGCGAGTGCGCATGCCGTCGGCCGTGTGCGGGTCGATGACCTCACCGGTCGTCTCGTACACCGAGCGGATGGTCGCCAGTCGGTCCTCGTGGGTCGACGTGCCGCTGACGATGCCGAACTCCTCGAGGAAGCGCTCCTGC